>JAAUTM010000109.1 GCA_012031455.1 Phycisphaerales bacterium | reverse complement strand
TGCTGGCCGCTTTGCCGAACAGTTGCAGCAGCGAGCAGGGCGGTGGTGACATGAAAAATCTGACAGGCATAAATGGCCACCCTGCATGTTGCCATGCATCAGCAGCAGTTGTCATGTACCCGCTTTCCACGAGGGAGGGCAGATGGCTGTACACATTGTGCGGCAGGGGGGTGATACTTCCCGATGCAATCCATTCCTTGGGCAATTGCAGGTGATACGCAAGCGTGTCGTAGCCAAAGGCTTCAACCGACCACAAGGTGCCCGGCGGACAGATGGCTGCAATCAACATGAACGTGGCCGGGATCAGGCAGAACGTCATCGTCCATGGCGGGTTGGGCCAGCGCTCAATATCCAACAGCCCCCGACGCTTGCGATCCGCGATTTTCCATGCGGCGATCCACACCCCCGGCGCACACAGGAACCAGGCTGTCCAGGCATTGAGCAGACCCGCCCAACCGGCGAGCATGGTGAGCAATAGCATCAGGCCCAGCCCAATCCCCAAGCGAACCACTCGCCTTGCGCGGTGGTCGGGTAACCATTGATCCTGCACCCACCAGCCCAAGCCCAGGGCACTGCTCCAGAAAATGACCAAGGCTGGCAGCGTGACCATGCCGTGGTAGAGCAGCCCTGCGATTTTTCCCTGCACCAGTGCCAGGGCCTGTTGGCCGCTTTGTTGGGGCAATGCTGTTGGCTGGATACCCCCGCTGATCGTGATCCATGTGGTGAAAATCACCAGCAGGAAGGTGGCCGCTGCCAGCAGCAAATGTTGTAAAGTGAACCAGCGTTGTTTCACGGGTGGATCACTTCCTTGGGTGGAACAGGCTCAACGGGATTTTCTACCTTGGCATCCTCTGTCCCATCGGGTAAGTCGAAAAGCTTGCGCAAAGCAGTGGCATGAAACGCCAGCGTCCGATTCGGCTGCTTGCGATCCAGTTGCGACAACGGCAGATGCAACACCTTGTTGATCAACCGATGATTGTGCTCTGCCAGCAGCTCCGGCAAAAGCTCACGCAATTCCGCATCACTGATGCTTTGCAGCTTCGCCAGGGTACGTGCCTGCTCACCTTCCCCATAGGTATGCAATCGCTCGCGAAGTGACCTGATGAGTCGGCCAACATCCTGATTCTGCAACTGACTCATGCACAGGCAGGCTGCTTCCTGCACAAGCTGATGAGCTTCTTGAGCCTGGCTGTCGCGTTCCTGATTGTTGATGCCGATGACCTTCTGCAAATCATCGAGGTTGTAAAGATACACGTTTGAAAGCTGACCGACCCCTGCTTCCACATCGCGAGGCAGAGCAATATCAACGATGAAAACCGGGCGAGAACGCCTTCGTTTCATGATGCTGCGGAATCGCTCGGTGGTAAGTATCGGCTCGGCTGCTGACGTGGCGGTGAGCACAATATCCGCTTCCACCAGCAGGTCGTCCAAATCTTCAAACTTGCGCACACCATGGGGTTGCTCAAGGCACAAATCAATCGCCAATTGCCGGGCACGCCCATCGGTGCGGTTGGTGATCCACAATCGGTGAGGCTTCAAATCACGCAGATGCACCAAAGTGAGTTTGGCCATTTCCCCGGCCCCGATGGCCAGCATGGTTTTGTCGGAAAAACCATCGAACACCTGTCGTGCAAAATCCACTGCCACCGACCCGATCGATCTGCGGCCACGATCAATCCCGGTTTGGTTGCGAACCTCTTTTCGCAGTGGCAATCGCCTGTTGAAACACCCGGTGAAGCGTCGGGCCGACCATCCCGCATTGGCTCGTCTGTGTACGCTCGCCGAACCTGCCCCAGCACCTGTACTTCACCCAGCACCATCGAATCCAGTCCGCTGGCCACACCGAACAGGTGCGTAATCACTTCCTCTTTTTCCCGCTGTACCACCGCAGCCTGCATGTCTTCGCAGGTCGCCCCCGTGATGCTCGCAACCAGCTCCGTCACCTGCTGGAAATCCGGCGGTTCATGCGTTGGACGTGCCAGGTATATTTCCGTGCGATTGCAGGTGGATAGCACCACGCATTCCACCTGCGGGTATGCCGCTTGCAACTGCCTGCGGAAGGCCTCCAGCCGATCCCCGGTGAGCGCGATCTTCTCACGCAATTGGACGGCTGCACTGCGATGATCAATGCCCCAAAGCAGAAGTCGCATCAGCGTGCCTCCTGCGTCGGGGTGGGAGCTTGAAATGTCACTGCTGACGCTTTGTCATTCGCTGCCTTGGGCAGACTCACCGCCACTGCAACGTGCCCAGCAAAAGCAACAGCCCCGTGATGCTCAGCAAGGCCGCACGTCTGCCTCGAAAGTTCGTGGAATGACGCACATTCATCACCAGCCCGTAGCTGCCCACGACATCACCCCCAGTAGCACCTTGGGGGAATGCCACCAGCCTTGGCCCATGGCTGTCGGCCCGAGTGTCACGATGATCAGTCCGCTTGCCAGGCCGACGTCAACAGCGCAAACCAAGAGCCGCTGAGCGAATCATCAATTTTTCCGTGGCTTCCAGATTGCCCAGTCGCTGCACGAACTGTATATCACGTTTGTGACGCAGCAGGTGTTCGATGGCCAGGAACATCGCCCCCGCCCCAGCTGCGATCACAAAACCAAGCGTACCCAGGTACACCCCGCCAGATGCACGAACATCCACACCGAATCAATCGCAAAGGGGTGAAACGTCCATCGACTGGCGCACACCGCCCAGGCCAGTAGCAGCACCAACACCGGCAGTGAGAACAAACCCACGCCCGGCACTCGCCAGTGATTCTTCAAGAACCACAACCCTGCCGACAACAGCGTACAGATCAGCAGCAAGCCATCGACATGTGCCTCCAACGGCAGCCACCTTCCCGACACCAGCAGCCAGCGATACACAAACAGCAACCCGCAACCCACCGTCAGGATGATATAGCCACGTGGCATCGATCCCGGTGTGGTCGATGGTCGCGTTCCAAATCGGCGTAAACGTAACAGACTCGCTACGCTCAGCCATACGGCCAGCAGCGTCATCACAAGCAAGCCCAGAGTGGTCAGCAGTTCATGCATGAATGCAGGTGAGTCCGTGAGACGCCGGGATCATTACCGGTCGGCTCCAACCTGGCGGTCCTGAGCATCATCTTGCAGCAATGACTCGCAATAATTTCGCAAGGCCTCGGTCCCATGACTCTGCAACAACATCATGGCCTGCTCCCCGGTCAATGCCCGTAAACTTTTCCGTACGAGCCTCGGCGCTTTCGTACTTCAATTGTATGGATTCCCGGTAAGGGCGTACCACTTCCAGCAAAACCGCCCAAGCCGGGTCAAGCTCCCTCATCAACTCATCCCGAATCCGCGCCGCCGCCGCTGCCGAAATACCATCGGTATGCACACTCACGGTGATCGGCCCCTGCCGGGCGTGAGCCGCCAACTGCACATCCCCCATCGCCGGTTCATCGCTGCGATTGATCAGCACCCCGGAGCGTCGGGCATCCTCATGCACTTGTTGGTTGACCTTGGCATCATCCGTGGCGATCACCACCAGCCAAGCGTGCTCCATGTCACCTGATTGATAAGCTCGCGTCAGCAATTTTATGGGGTTGGCTTGCCCTGTATGGGTCGATTCAGTGGGAGACGTGTTGTTCAGTTCAACCCTAGGGACTTCTGAACAACCCCTCTCCCCTTGGGAGAGGGTGGCCGAGCCTTCGGTGGCGAGGCTGGGTGAGGGCCGATGAACACACAAGCCATCAAATACGTTGGTTCCATAAACAGCCACGCCCTCACCCTGATTTGAGCGCAGCGAGAACTCCGACTCTCCCTGTGTGAGAGGGGGTGTATCAGATCTCCCCCCATGTTGCTCACTCAGTGCAACCAGCTCCGGGTGAATGCATTGGGCCACCACAGTCACCATCGCTCCGCAGGATACAAGTGACCTGACCCGGCGCAGCGCTACCTTCCCGCCGCCCACCACCAGGCAAAGCCGACCACGCACATTCAACATGACCGCCAGATCAGGCATAATGGATCATGGTCATTGTATCCCAAAAATACAATGCGCCGTAGATTGCACAACCTCTGACACCATGCCCATCAGGACCGGATATGGAAGATTTTCACCGCTGGGCCAGCCAAGTTCACTGAGCACGCCACACTCGCAGAGCAAACCAAAACAGCGAGTCCATGCAATGTCCCTATTTCGCTTATACTTCCCTGGTTATCCGCCACCGCAATCGACCTCTCGCTATCGGGCATCGGGAAGCTTGGCGGATCTCCCAACTTATGTCTGAGAATTCCGACCTTTCTTGACACATTCATTTTGAAGAGTGAGCGACTGGCACAGCGTTAAGCAGCGTCAACAACATCGTGCAAGGCGTCTGGGCAGTTAATGCGTGAGGTAGATGAGCCGGCATATACACCCAAGTGCCTGGTTGCGCTTTAATTTCCTGATCCCCAATGCGCCACTTAGCCTCTCCCGAAAGTTGATGCATCATGGCTGGCACGGACGCAGTGTGTTCGGAAAGCTCCTGGCCAGCGGCGAAGCCGAACAATACCACTTTTACGTGTTCATTTTTCTGTAATGTCACGCTCAAAGTTCCGTCCGCCGGTGGCGTTAGGCGTGATCCCAGTTGTTCGATAATGGTGGATGCGTTGCTCATTTTATTTTCCAGGTTAGTGGCCGAAGATATTTTTCCGACAAGGCATACGGACATATTCTAGCGCAAGGCACAAACGTCCGACGCATTTTTTAAGTCCCCGTTATATTTTTCCGGATAATGCGTCAGAAGTGGAAATGAAAAAGATAATACACCCGGCAGGACTTGAACTACACCGAAATACTGCGGTAAATCAAGTGGTTTGCGTGAACGAGGGAGCGCAAAAGGGAGCGCAGCCTGCAAACGCCTTGGAACTGGCGAAATTGATTGCCGGGATGAGCGAGGAACAGCTAAAAGTATTTTGCTTGTTACTAGAAAAAGACAGGTTATGAACAGGTGATGATATCGAGCCGCATCTTACTCGTGCAGGTAAATGTCGAGCAATCCCTCCGGTAGGTTTACCATCATTTGCCGCTGTGCATGATCTGCGTGGCTCACGATCTCATCGCTAACCGGTATCAAAATTTCTTTTTCTTTGTAGCGCATCGCAATCAGGTCTTGATTTCCTGTACTAAATACCGACTCGATAAGCCCCAATTGGCCCAGGTTTTCATCCACTATGCTATAACCAATCACTTCGTGGTAGTAAAACTGGTTTTTTTTCAGCTTTGGCAGTTGCGAAAGCGGAAGCAGCATGCTACACGATCGCAAGGGCTCGGCATCATCTATCGTGTTGATGTCTTCGAGATATAAAATGCCCTTTTTCCCTTGTAGTTGAAGCGATGATACAAAAAATGGAACCAGCGTATTGTCCATTTTGACAATTACTGATTCCATTTTAGTGTATTTTGAAGGATCGTCAACATCCAGTTCGATGCTGAGGCCACCTTTGAGGCCATGAGGCTTGAGGATAAATCCTATTTCAAAACACTCACCTGGCTGCATGGCACTTATCTTACTTTTTTTCTTCCTCCTCTGCTTCGTCAGCAGCGGGCGCTTCGGCAACCGGGCTTTCTTCAGCTTTTGGCTCTTCAGTCGCAGCTTCTGCCTTAACTTCTTCAACCTTCTCCTCCTCTACTTTTGGAGCTTCTTCGGTAGTTTCTACAGATGCGGGGGTTTCCACTACTTCGGCAGCTTCTTCCACTTCTGCATTTTCCACAGTTTCTGCGGCTTCGGCTACGGCTTCTTCTGGAGTCTCTACCACTTCTGGTTCTGGCTCTGCTACTTTGTTTTTCTGACGAAGGGCTTCTGCTTTGGCTTCATTCACCTTTTTCTCAGCTTCAAGCCTTGCTTTAGCTTCGTCTGCTTTTTTCCTGGCCAGAGAATCTACTTTACTGG
>JAAUTM010000108.1 GCA_012031455.1 Phycisphaerales bacterium | reverse complement strand
AGTTTGAAAAGCGAGGCACTCTGAAACTTACTCTGATCCACCACGAGAATGGTTTCCCGTGCGTTCTGCACCGCCAGACGGTAAAGGTGTGCACTATCGATGTCGGCTGCCGAGGGGCCGAAGTCCATGGATAAGCCATCGGCTCCAATAAAACATTGGTAGCCGCGCAATTGCTCGAGGGTGCTGGTGGCAATCGGGCCGATGGTGTCCATGCGATCGGGGCGGTATTGCCCACCGAGCATGATCAAACTCAGGTTGCCGGTGTTGTTCCCACTTGGGCCGATACTGCCGTTGACATGGGCAACGCCTTGCAGTTCCAGCGCCAGGCGGGCGCTGTTGAGGATGATGGACAAACCCCGGCGACGGCGCAGATGGGTTGCCATTCAAAACAGGTGGTGCCCGAGTCGAGGAACACCTGATCGTTATCCATCACCAGTTCCGCTGCCAGCGAGCCAACGATTTTTTTCGCTTCAAGGTTGCGCAGGTGCTTGGCATCAAAGGAAAAACCTGACACCGGGGTGAGGGTGGCCCCCCCATGGACGGAGGGTGAGCTTGCCTTCATCCGCCAAACTGCGCAGATCACGGCGAATCGTCGCCTCACTGACCGCCAGCAAAGCCGACAGATCGCGCACCGCCAGATGGGTCTTGTCCACCAGACCTGTAAGGATCCGATCGCGTCGTTGGGCCGTAGCCATGGACATCGTTGCAAAATCCTCTGATTTGCACATAGTGAACACCAAAACGTCAAAAAAGTCAATAGTTCAATCAAAAAAATCAATAAATTTACTTGACAAGTGACGATTTGTGTATAACTTAGTCATTATGGCGTATGCGTGTTTAGGCGCGGATGATGCGCCTCGGCATAGCCCTCATCGATTGTGGTACAAATTGTCCCCCCGATTCAGGTGACCCCATGGCTTATCTCAAATTACCTGACAACCTGCCTGCCGATGGTGCGACTTTACGTCATTGGCATGTGGGTGCAGGGCAGTCGTACGCTGGCGGAACCGTGCTGGCGGAATTGGATACGCTCGATTCCCTGGTGCATATCAGTGCCAGTGTTGCTGGCCAGCTGATCAAGCAGTTGGCACAACCCGGGCAGACCCTGCACCTGGCGGGCGCCCCCCTGGCGGAAGTCGGTGTCACCAGCCCTGCTCCTACTGACAACGTAACGAAGATCAACCAAACTCCCCCCAAGGAGAAGTCGATGACCACGGACGCAACCGGCAGCGCAGCAGTGCCCATTCTCATGCCCCAGGCTGGGAACACCATGGAAGAAGGCCGAGTGCTTTCCTGGAAAGTCAAGGTCGGCGACATGATCGCCATCGGTCAGGTGATCTGTGATATCGAAACCGACAAAGCCACCATGGAATTTGAATCGCCAGTGGCTGGCCGTCTGGCGAAAATCGTCGTCCCCGAAGGCGAAGCCGCTCCGGTCAAAACACCAATCGCGTTTGTGGGTGAAGGAGATATTTCGAATGTCGAATCCGCACCTCTCTCCCCCCGGGAGAAGGTGGCCCAAGCGACGCCAGTCGCAAGGCCGGGTGAGGGCGGAATTCAAATTAGTCAAGTAACGGAACAGTCAAAATCAACAACGACGGATAATCGACCCAAATTTTCACCCGCTGCCCGTGTCGCCGCCGCGCAACAAAACCTCGACCCTTTGGCGCTGGCTTCCGCTGGCATTGGCAGTGGTCCGGGTGGACGGATTTTGAGCACTGATGTCCCGCATCTGGCAACTCAGATTACTACGCAGGCTCAATCTTCAGCACGCACCAATCCCGCCCCTGCAACGACCCCTGCCGTTACCACCACACCGGTTTCCGCCGATGGCATGACCCGCAAGCCCATGTCGAAAATGCGCCGGGCCATCGGTTTGAATCTGCAGCAATCCAAGCAGGACCGTACCCGCATTTTTATGTACGCCCAGACCATCGATGCCGATGCGCTACTGGCCTATCAGAAAGCCATGAAGCCCCTGGCCGGTTGCTCGATCAATGATGTCATCCTTTATCTGCTGGCCCGTACGATGAAGGCGTTCCCCGCGTTTCGCAGTCGGCTTGAAGGTGACAGCATTGTCGAATTCGCAGCCGTGAACCTGGGCGTGGCCGTGGGTATTGACGATGGCCTGGTCGTCCCCGTGCTCATGAATGCCGATAGCCGATCGCTGGCGGACCTTTCCGCAGAAACCAAACGCATCGTGGAAAATGCCCGCAAAGGCAAGCTCGAAAACATCGGCAAGGCCACCTTCACCATCAGCAACCTGGGCATGTTCGGCGTGGAGGAATTTGCAGCCATCATCAACCCCCCCGAAGCCGGCATCCTTGCCATCAGTGCCGCTCGCGAAGCTGTCATTGTGAACAACGGCTCCCTACGGGCTGGGAAGGTGATGACCCTGACGATCTCCGCCGACCATCGCATTGTTGATGGCATGCTGGCCGCACAGTTCATGGCTGCCTTCAAAAAGAATTTGGAAAACCCCAGCGCGGTGGCGTGATACCGATGGAGGGCCACGATGAAACGAAGATGAGAAGTGGCCAAGTGGCCGAGTGGTTGAGTGGTCGAGTGAGAAGAAGCACTGGAATAATGGGATCGACCCATGTGAGGTTACCAGCCATTGCTGACCAGCCATTGGATCCAATTTCCTCCTCGTATTCTTCGTGTACTTTGTGGCCAATCTTTGTTCGAGTTAACCTGGCGATCGTGCGCTTTTTTGCGGTGAAAAAATGACGATGAACTATGACATCCTCGTTCTCGGAGCCGGGCCTGGCGGATACATCGCGGCACTCAAGGCCGCACAGCTTGGCACCAAGGTTGCTATCGTCGAAAAGCATCACCTGGGCGGGACCTGCCTGAACTACGGCTGCATTCCCTCCAAAGCTCTGCTGGCCTCCGCGGAACTGTTGCACTCAATCCACCACGCCAAGGACTATGGCATCGCCGTGCCTCAGGGCGTGACCTTCGACTGGCCAGCCATCCAGCAACGCAAAGACAAAGTGCTGCGCCAATTGCGCGGAGGCATCGGCAGCGCATTTAAAAATCGATCCGTGACATTGCTGCCGGGGCTGGGCCGATTCGATGGCTCGGTGAATCAGGTGATCATTGATCCATCGCTGGCGGACCCCAAACCCGCAGCGGGCGGAGCTGCAACAGCTTCCGCTACATCACCCTATTCGGTGCAGGCAAAAAACGTTGTTCTGGCCGTGGGTCAGTGTCCCGGTGCGTATCCCCGGCTGGCCCGGCGATGTAAATGTGGTCTGCACCTCCGATGAAGCCGTCCATTGGAAGACGCTACCACAGAAGTTATTGATTGTCGGTGGCGGTGTCATTGGTTGTGAATTCGCGTGTCTGATGAACGCCATGGGCGTGCAGGTGACCATCGTTGAATTGCTGCCCCGGTTGCTACCCACTCTCGATGCGGAACTGGGTGCAGGCCTGGAAAAGATTTTCAAAGCCCGTGGCATCACGCTGCATCTGCAAACCAAAGTCGATGACCTGCAACTGATTCAAGGCGGCACAACTGCCCAAGCCAAACTCTCCAACAACAGTTCGCTGGATGTCGATCGTGTACTGGTGTGTGTGGGCCGCGCCAATACCAAAAACCTTGGCCTGGAAGCACTGGGTGTGAACCTTTCGAAAAAGGGGTTCGTGCCCGTGGATGATTCGATGCAGACCAATAAGTCGGGGCTGTATTGCATTGGTGATGCCAACGGCAGGTGTCTGCTGGCACATGCGGCCAGTGCCCACGGGATCGCGGCAGTAGAAAACGCCTTGGGTCATGGCCATGCCTTCACGGCACCCATTCCCTCCGCGGTATACACCTTCCCGGAAGTCGGCTCGGTCGGGCTTACGCAGGAAGAATGTGTAGCCCAGGGTTTGCCGGTGTCGATCGGGAAGTTCCCTTTGGGTTACCTTGGCAAGGCCATGGCCGCACAGCATACCGATGGGTTTGTGAAGGTGATTCGTCACCGGGAAACCGATGCGATCCTGGGGGTACATATACTGGGGCACAATGCCACGGAATACATAGCAGCTGCCGGGACGATGGTGCATCAGAAGGCCACGGTGCACGACCTTGCGGAAGTGGTGTTCGCGCATCCAACTTTGAGCGAGGCGATCAAGGAATCCGCGGAGGATGCCCTGGGCATGGCCCTGCACCTGCCACCCCGCAAGATACACAAACTGGAAGCATTAATGACGTAAAGCAAGTGATCCAGTGGTCGAGTTAGCGCCACGACTTGTCGCGACTATTGACAATAGGAACCTACATGAACGGCTCATTTGCAAAAACCTTGTCCACCTTGGGCACCCCTGATGAACTCTGGCGTGCAGCCGGTGAGCACAAAGCATTGCCTGCGCCACAGCCGCACAACGCGCATGTGCATTTGCCTCCGAATTTCAGTGCGTTCACCACGGTGCAGCAGGCAGTGTCCCTGGCGCAACAGCAGAAGCTCGTGGGCCTGGGTGCCGCGAACTATTACGACTACAGTGTGTACAACTCGTTTACAGCCCTGGCGCAAAAGGCGGGGGTGTTTCCGCTGATGGGACTGGAAATTTTGAGCATGGATGAAGGACTGCGCCAGGCGGGGATCAAGGTCAATGATCCCGGCAACCCCGGCAAGGTGTATCTTTGCGGCAAGGCGATTGCCCCCTCTGCAGAAATGTTCACACCACAGGCTCGCAGCACCATCGAGCGCATCCGCGAAGGTGATGCCAAACGATTATCGGAGATGATCGACAAACTTGAAACCTACCTCACCCAACAGGGTGTCCGCACGGGTTTGAATTACCAGCGCATCGTCGAGCGCGTGGTAACTCGACATGGTTGCCCGGCCGAGACGGTGTTTTTACAGGAACGTCATGTCGCCCAGGCGTTTGTCGATGTGTTGTTCGAAAAAATTGCCCCCTCGCAAAGGTTGGAAAAATTAAGCACCCTGTTCGGGGCAGCCAGCAAAGCCAAAACGCCCGAGGATGCGGTGACGGTGCAAAATGATTTACGCTCGCACCTGCTCAAGGCTGGCAAGGTGGCGTTTGTCCCTGAGCCGTTTATTCAGCTTGAGGAAGCTCGTGATCTGGTTCTGCAACTAGGGGGCATTCCGGCCTACCCCGTGCTGGCCGATGGTGCCACGCCCATCTGCCCGTTTGAAGAACCGGTGGAAGCGTGCATCGCCCAATTGCAAAACGCAGGATTCATGCGGTGGAACTCATCCCCATCCGCAACAGCCCGGAAGTATTGTTGCGCTATGTCAAGGCGTTTCGTCAGGCTGGACTGGTGGTCACGGCTGGCACGGAACATAACACCCTTGATTTGCTGCCAATGATGCCCACATGCGTCAAGGGTGCTGCGATCCCAGCCGAAGCAGCAGCCATATTCTGGGAAGGCTTTCTGGTACTGGTGGCCCATCAGTATCTGGTAAGTGTAAGCGTCCCCGGCCCCGCCTCCGGCGCAGGCCACGCCCACGCCACCTCCGGATTCGTCCAAAGCAATGGCGAGCTGTGTACAAGCTATGCCCATGCGGACGAGCGAATCAGTGCGTTCGCCAAACTTGGAGCAGTGGTGTTGAAGCGGTATCAGAGATAGCTACGAAGACACGAATGTAGATGGATGATGGATAAAGGATAATGGATGATGTTCAAGACATGATCATCGTTGGTCCCTTCTGTACATTATCCATTATTAATCATCCATGATCCATGATATTTAAAGGATTACCCCATGCCCTGGCCGACTTTTTCAGCAAGTGATGATCCGATTGACACGCTGGTGATGATTTCGCGGCACTACGGCTGCGATGCGGATTTTGTACTGGCCGGGGGCGGGAACACCTCGGTCAAAATCGGCGATCGCCTTTTCGTCAAAGCCAGTGGCTATCCGCTGGCAACCCTGACGCGGGAAGGACTGGTCGAATTGGATCGCACCAAGCTCAGCCAGTTGCTGCAAAGCGAT
>JAAUTM010000107.1 GCA_012031455.1 Phycisphaerales bacterium | reverse complement strand
ACCGTGTCATACAATATATTTGCCTGGTTTACAGCATCTGCTGGATCAGGTTTAACTTTCTCCTTATATATAAAACCATGTGCGCGGAGTCGGGCAATGAGTCTTGAATCTTTGAGTTCCTCCACGAGACTCTGCACATATTCATCATTCGGCCTATATTGAGGAATCAGGCCGATATCCAGCAGAAAATGCGCATTGGCTGATCGGTCCTGATTCATGGATGAACGGAAGAAATCATTGCGTTGTTCAGGGGTCCACGGAACGCCGGGCACAGGGCCTTGCTCATATAAACCACGGATCATATCAAAGTCTGAATTTCTGATGGCTTTATTGATAGCCTCTTCCCGATCTTCCGCCAGCTTCTTTAATCGCTCCGCACGCTGACTATGCCTGGAAAGTAGTAATTGTGCCTCCAGTCGTCCGTGCTGCTTTGCGAATGTCTGTGCGATGGGTATGGTTTGCGAGTCCGGGGGCGGGCTGTGAGTCAATATGTGTTTCATCTTCGTAACATCGCCTTGAGCCGAGGCGATGAGTAATTGGTCTGCAGTATCGTGCCATGGTTGTGCAGGCAAAGAGTGCCAACGACGCTCAGCCTTCAGCAAGGCAACATACACCGAGGCATAGCCTTGTTTAATCACGTCTTCTCGAACATCTTCCAAGGTAAAATTTTTAAGCTGATCGCCTAATTCGATGAGCCAGTTCACCATGTCCAGGTCGTTGTTCAAACAGGCAAATTTAATTGCTTTTCCTTCATCCGGCAGCTCGGCGCCACGGGCAACCAATTGACGTGCCAAATCATGACGGCGATGTTGCACTGCGGCACTCAACGCGTTGGTCAGGCTATTGGAACCGCGTTCCAACAGCAGTTCCACGACTGCTATGTGACCCTGATGAGAAGCTATTCCCATGGCGGCGATCTTGTTGCCATACTCGTTACTATAGTGATCGTTGGCACTCGCACCATGATCCAGAAAAAAACGACAAGTTTCCACCGAACCACTACTGCAGGCAAACAGAAATGGCGATAGTCCGTAGTGGTTACGGACAAGTAGATTGGCTCCTTTGTTATGAAACCATTGGATCATCGCCAGTTGTCCATTTTGGGCGGCAAGGTGTACAGCCGTATGCCCTTCATCGTTGGTTTGATGGACACTGACTCCGTGTTGAACCAAAAGTTCAGCCAAGGCAATACGTCCATGTTCAGCGGCGTAGAACAGCGAGGGTAGGCGGGTTTGTGAAATAGTTGCGGATTAGCACCATGGCTCAGAAGCAATTTCACTATTGGTTCGTGTCCCTGGACCAAGGCGATGGCGAGTGGGGTGTCGCCATGAGCAGTGAGTTGATCAATCGGAGCTTTAGCATCCAGCAGATATTGCACCAGGGATTCGTGGCCGAACTGGGCGGCAAGATAGAGTGACGTTCGGCCCGTTAATAGGATGTGTTGCCTGTAAATCCGTTCCCTGCGCGACGAATCGCTGCACAGCCTGAACATCGCCTGCCTCCACGGCCGCCCAGTAATCCTTCGCCCATGCAGATGAAGTAGAACCCAGCTTGCCACCCATATCCAGGCGAGCAATGCCACCCACCAACTCGTTTGACGCGAGGGATGTTTCATGAGAATTGGATTCCATTCAAGTAGGAATAAACCCGCCAAGCAAACCCGGGAGTACTCGGTACAAGGAGGATGCACAAGCATTGGAATATTTTCCATTTCACCTGGCCGATGGCAACAATCGCTTTCGTCGGTTACATTTCAAGTGAATTGTAATCGGATTGGTAAATGATTGGAACATTGAGCATCTACCATCATGTGGGAAGGAGTTGCCAGGTGGTGGATACGCCAAAGGATCGACAATGGAGCCGTCTGATTGAGGAACAGATATCGCTCTATGATCGATATTTTTACGCCATTGCGTATCGCGTACTGCGACACAGAGCTCTGGCTGAGGAAGCGTGTCAACAGGGACTGATGAAGGTGTGGTCCCGGCGAGACAGGTATCCGTGATGCGCAAGCGATCAAGGGTCTGATATCCCAAGTGATCATCAATGAGTGCCTGCAGATACTGCGACGCCAACGCTTGGAAAGAAGAACATTGGAACAAAGGCTGTATGAGCAGTCTCACGCCATTACAAGCCAGGCATCTTTGCTGGAATTACGAGAGCAATTGATGATGGCTCTGGAGCAACTGCCTGAAGATGAACGTACGGTAGTGTGTCTTCGTTTGATGATGGGACATACGGGAATGACCTTCCCCCACGAATTATACCAATACTTGTGTCAGTAAATCAGGGTGGGGATGCTGCGGGTTCCCCCGGAGCGCAGCGGAGGGGAACCCGCAGCCGCGTGCGTCTCCGGAGCCGGCGGGCGGTAGCCCAGGGCACTGTGGGGACGCACCGTGTTGTAATGCCTTCGCCAGGATTCGATCAGTATCTTCGCTTCGTGGAGCGTGTAGAAGATTTCTCCGTTGAGCAGTTCATCCCGCAGTTTGCCGTTGAAGCTTTCTACATACCCGTTCTCCCACGGACTTCCGGGGGCGATGTACAGGGTGTTAACCGCTACCTTGTTGAGCCAGTCCCGCACCACCTGGGCGGTGAACTCGCTGCCATTGTCGCTGCGAATATGTTCGGGAACCCCACGCGTCGCCATCAGCCAGGCCAGGCGTTCCAACACGTCGTCACTCTTGAGTTGCCTGGCCACGTCGATGCTCAGGCATTCCCGGGTGAACTCGTCCACGATCACCAGGAGCCGCAGAGGCAGACCATCATGTGTCCGGGCACTGACAAAGTCATAGGCCCAGACGTGGTTGGGATGCTCGGGGCGGAGTCGGAGGCAACTGCCATCGTTGAACCACAACCTGCCGCGTTTAGGCTGTTTCCGGGGTACTTTCAATCCCGCCTGCCGCCAGATGCGTTCCACCCGTTTGTGGTTTATTCTCCAGCCTTCCTGATGCAGCAACGCCGTGATCCGTGGCGTTCCATAGCGTCCGTACACCGCCGCCAATTCGATGATCCGTCCGGTCAAGCGGTCTTCATCATCACGCACCTGCGGAGTGTAACGCTGCACCGCCCGAGCTTGGCCCAGCACCTGACAGGCCCGGCGTTGGCTCACCCCCAGTTCTTCCTGGACGTGGGTGACCGCCTGCCTTTTCCGCGCTGGGCTCAGAAGTTTGGGCTTGCCGCCTCCCGCAGGATGGCCTTATCCAACTCCGCCTCCGCCAGCAGTCGTTTGAGCCGGGCGTTCTCCTGTTCCAGTTCCTTAAACCGCTTGGCCTGATCCACTTTCAGCCCGCCATATTCCTTGCGCCAACGGTAGTAGGTGTGGTCGCTGATACCCAACAGTTTGCATACTGCTGCCACCGACTGCCCCTTGGCCAGTTCCACTTCCGCTTGCCGAAGCTTGTTCACGATCGCTTCCGTACTAAAACGCTTGCTGCTCATGACCTGTTCTCCTTGTTTGGACCCAGCCTCTCTACGACTCATCGGCTGGATCAGGTTTGGGGGGAAAGGTCAATGGTGGTGTTATTAAGCTCTTTGACTCAACACCGCGATACGACCGAACTGTGTACCTTGGCTACGATGAGTTCTTTCCTGGGACGTGTGATTGAAGCTCGGGAACTCACAGATCGGCTGGAAGCTTCGTACCACGCGATGGATATCGAGCTAAAAGCTGCTGCGGATGTACAACGCTGGCTTCTTCCTCATAATACACTGTCTACTCCCATGTCGGATATTGCAGCATCGTATAAAACCGCACGACACTCCGGCGGAGATTACTACGATGTCGGGGAACTGCCCGATGGTCGCCTGGGTGTATTCATCGCTGATGTGAGTGGCAAGGGAGCTGCTGCCGCAGTGTTGATGGCTGTACTTCGCACGATAATCCACGATGAAGTAGATCGCTCAAAAGTATCAGGCCCGGGGCAACTGCTTGACTACGCCGATACTCGACTGTGTGCACTTGGCCTGGCTGGGCGCGGGTTGTTTGTAACCGCATTCTCCTGCGTGCTTGATCCGGCGAACGGTACGTTGACCTATTCATCCGCTGGACACAATCCACCGAGAATACTGAGCGTACGGGAACGCTTGGTTCAATGCATGGATGAGGCTAGAACTACACCCTTGGGTATGCTCGATAAGCCGTGTAAACACACGGAAGAGGTAGTCGCAGTTGAGCCGGGTGACCTCTTGCTTTTCTATACGGATGGAATCACCGAAGCAAGGTCGCCGGGGGGCGAGTTCTTTGGGACCGTACATCTTGATGAAATATTGCGCGGATTACCTGATCCTCTTATGCCATCATATGCTGTGAATGAAATCATACGGGCTGTCAGCGAATTCATGGGGGATGGGCCACTGTCGGATGATCAGACAATACTAGCACTGCGTTGCCGCGACCAGTGCGGTGAGGTAATTCAAGGAGAGTCCTATGAAGAGGCAATCCAGCAAATATTGATAGATGACCGGCACACACGCCTGCCAGCGGGTGGACGACCCGTCCCCCCATCGGGTCTTGGGGCCTCCCTCCCAAGCCAACCCGCTGGCCATATCTAAACCACCAAAACCTTCGTTCGATCATCCACAGTAAGGAAACTGTTGATACATTATAAATGTTTATTATGAAAGAATACCATACATAAAATGATATACAAGGAGACATACAATGACGCATGAAGAGATCACGATCCGCATCCGTGTACGAGAGTATCGCCCTGCAGATGAATCGGTCGTTCTTTGGCTTTACCATAACGGCCGTCTCCACGGAGATCCAGAAGGGGAACCATTGACAATTCTAAGATGCTCACTAAATGCTAATAAATATAAACGATACCAAGTATTGGTAGTTGAAGCTGATGATCAGGTCATTGGTGCAACGGCTATTGCCAAACAACGCGACTCAATTGCTCACCTGCTGTGGCTGTGTGTCACGCCAGACTGGCAAGCGATCGGACAGTGGCTGAGCGTCTGGTGGAGACAGCCACTGTTCATGCCAGAGAACAAGGTTGTCTCAAGCTCGTTGTGCACACTCCGCTCATGGCTTCCCAGGTAGCTAGCTTCTTTTATCGCCTTGGCTTTGTCTTCCACAGAGAACGCAGCGATGGTATAGCACACGTGGTCGAATTCTATCGGGATCTCTATACACAGCCACATTTACATGAGTAGTGATAATTATATAGATGCATGAACATCGTTAGTGAAGATAATAACCTATACGGAGAACTATCCCATGAAACTATATCCTTATTCAGGTGTGATCTTAAGTCTGGATTGTATTTCGATCGACCTGCCTTGGCATCGACAGCACGTGTGGCAGGGATTGGCTGCTCGTTGTGGAGTGGAGTTGAATGACGTGGAAATGTCTCACGCTGCGGAAGCTTCAGTCGCAGATGTCGCTGGCAAGCTAGCTTCATTGGATCGCTTCACCGTGGATATGGCCGCCACAATCCAGCAATGTGAATCACTCATTGAATCGCGTCTCCTCGAAGCACATCCTCAGCCCGTGGTTGGCCTTGAGTCTTATCTCTTGTCCCTGATAGCTCGAGGCATTCCCATTGCGGTTGTGGGCCAGGTTCAGCAGCGGACTGTTGAAGCACTGCTGCAGGAGCTGGATATATCAGATTTGATTGATGTCCTGGTGACTCATGATGACACCCGAGGTCACATCCCCCTTCTGAGCAGTGCAGCTACACGGATGGAGGTGGACCTGCCGAGTTGTCTGGTTATCGAATGTACCCCCGGCGGCGTGATCGCTGCTCTCGCTGTAGGCGCTGCGTGTCTGGCATTACCAACATACTACCCACAACAATTGCTTGTTGATGCGGGTGCCAACTGGTTTGCGACCGACTTTAACCATCTACCCGGCATCCTTCGACCGGCAGTGTTGATGGCCGGACGCGTTGGAGCAAATGATGCCGGAGGAATCGGAGGTGTACTGTGACTAGTAGATTGATGGCACCGGCTGTAGTACTTTCACCCTTGACCAGAG
>JAAUTM010000106.1 GCA_012031455.1 Phycisphaerales bacterium | reverse complement strand
CCTTCGTTCACAAGTGTGAGCTGGTCCCCGGAAGAATACACCCCGTTACCGCCGTTGAGAGTACTTCCATTGGTGTTATAAACATAGACAGCCCCGATGGTACGCACCGCCGCCAGATCGCTGTCGTTCAATGCACCGATGACGGAACTGCCATTGATGAACGTACTTCCTGACTGACGGATGTCCACCCCATTGCTGTGGGTGCTTTCGATCAAACCAGCGTTTTGCATGTAGGCAGCCGCTCCGCCATTTTGCACCAGAATACCCTGTGCATAACTGTGGATTTCCCCATAGGCATCGTTGATCAGATTGACCACTCCAAAGGTCATAATGCCGACACCATGGGTGCTGATAATGTCGCCACTGTTCGAGATGGTCCCGATATCGCTTGTGACATCTATGGCTGTGCTGTGTGCTCGAATCAAACCGGTTTGAGCATTATCGATCATCGTCGGACTTGATCCACCACTATGGAGCAGCCCCACACCATCATCCTGTTCAGCCAGAATCTGTCCCGCATTGACGACAATTCCGTTGCTGCCCATACTCACGCCAAAACCATTAACGACTTGACTTTCAATCAAGGCCCCAGACTTGTTATCAAGTGTGCCTTGCGACATCATCACACCGTTTCCCGCCACGATGCTCGAACCGTTGTAGTTCCTCAAGATGCCGTTGTTCAGAATCACCGCACCATAACCTGCAACGCTCGATCCCCCGGCAATTTCACCATAATTTCTCAATTCACTGAAGTTCCGTAACCGCACACCGTTACCATCCACATCGGTGCTTGCGATTTCTCCATGATTTGTCAAAGTCACATTACTGTTGCCATCGTGATGGTTGAGGCCGAACTCAGCACCTTGGATCAAGCCGGTGGCCTGGTTGGTCAGCGTTTTGCTGCCGTTGCCTGTTAATCGGATGCCATCGCCGGTGTCACCGAGAATATCCCCGGCGTTGGTGAGTTCAACCGTCCCGGTGCCGTTGCTGATCAGTACGCCGATGTTTGCCCCGCGAATCGTGCCCGTACTGGCATTTGTGATTTCACCTTCTGCTGCAAACTCCAGTCCCACTGCATCAGCCTGATTGATCGCCTGAATCAGCCCCAAATTGGTCACATAGGTATCTGATGGATTACCAGCACTAACCAACATACCCACATCCGCGGTACCGATGATTTCACCTGTGGCCGTGTTGCCGCAGTTGCCGCTAAGCATGATCAGGCCCCTGGCTCCCTGAATCAGCCCATAATTGCTTATCGTCCCGTGCAGTATCGAGATTCCAGCCCCGTTGGCACCGGTGGAACGAATGATGCCCCCTGTAAAGTTGATTACGTCCAATTGAACATTCGAACTGCTGCTCACACCGTCAATCTCAGCTTCAATAAGTCCCTCATTTTCCACCCAACCACCACAATTATCAAACGTGATCGCGCTGCCTTGACTGGAAGTAATGGAACCCGGTGCCTGGTCCATGACGTGATAGTTGTAAACGTAACTCAGGCTGCCAGTGCCCTGCAATTCAATGCCGACGTTGGTGCCGCTAATGCTGGCGTAGTTACGCAAGTAACCCTCGCTGGCATTCAAGCGTATCGCTATATCGCCGCCGGTGATGGATCCAAGATAGTTGGTAATAGTCCCGCCGTTGCTCCAATCCACTGCCGCGCCGTTGGCAGAAGTGTGCGTGATGTAAGAGCCTTCTACGATGGAAATGTTTCGGTCACCCGTGGTTGTCATTTGCAAGGCATGGGTCCCACCCACCACCTCCAGGCCTGCACCTGCTGCAAAATGGAGACTGTTGACCGTCACGGATACCGGATCGGTAAAGGGGTTGGGGGCATCGGTGGTGATTCGGTAACGATTGTCCCCATCATCCACAAATGCCGCCCGCACCGCCTGCTGGCTTAACATGGCGTGAAATAAAAACATCGCACCCATGGCCACCGCTCTGGCTTTTACACTTGTCTTCATGTTGTCTCCTCTCACTTAAAAATCGGGGTACATATCACTTACAGCAAGTCACAAATCACACATCAAAAATTAGGGATTTCACAGCACGCATTACTGATCACAGATAGCCCATCGAGGTCGCGAAAGACAAATCACCCCTTCACGATCCAGCTCTCATGATCAGGCCATTGCCCAATGAACGAATAAGGATCGAAGCCCATTAAAAACCCATTAAGGTATTATTTATAACAGATGCTAAGTTAAGCTGCATACTGATTTTGTCCGTATAAGGAAAAATTCTGATGTTGGAACCGTGTGATAAAGAGCCACTGCCGACCCACCACAAACCGACGTACTGGTTTCCCGCCAAGCGTTATGGTTGGGGCTGGGGGCCACCAAACTGCTGGCAGGGCTGGGCAATCCTCCTTGGCTGGTTTGTGATACAAATACCGGTGACGATTTACTTGGCGCGCCAGCAGCAAATAATTACCCTGCTGATTTTCACCCTCATCATGGTTATGGCACTCATCGCAGCCTGCTGGTACAAAGGCGAGCCGCCACGCTGGCGCTGGGGCCGCTGAATCACTAACCCTGTCCCGCCCTCGATCGCTGTGTGCATACAGTTCAGACCCTCCCCGTGGTTCACCTCCTGACGATATCACGAAATGCACCTAAAATATCACGCCATGTCACTTTTCAAACCACTATATGAGTGCCATAATATCTTCACGTATCACAAATAGTTCATTCACTATCGTTCACCCCTACAGGAGCTAGCCATCCATGGCCACCGCCGTTGAAACCAAAGTCGGTCATCAGGCCCACACCAAGGCTGCCGAAAATCAGCTTGGTTTGCCGGGCAAAGTCCAGCGTCCGATTCATGTCACCTTCCTTGGCGCAGGTTCGGGTTTCTGTCCCAAGCTCTGCATGGATGTCATGATGATTCCGGGCGCCGAAACCGGCGAACTTCGCCTCGTGGATATCGACCCCCAGCGTCTGTCCACCATGAAGCAGGTCATCGAACGTCTCGTTCGGAAATGGGCAAGGAAGGCAAGTGGACGGTCAAAGCCTCCACCAACCGCCGTGAGGTCCTACCAGGTTCCACCTATGCCGTGTGCTGTGTGGAAGTATCCGGCATCGACTGCGTCAAGTGGGACAATGACATCCCGCTCAAATACGGCATCGATCAGTGCATTGGTGACACCATCGGTCCCGGTGGGCTATTCAAGTCGCTGCGCACCGTGCCCGTGTTCCTGGACATTCTCCGCGACATGCGTGAGCTGTGCCCCGGAGCTGTAATGCTCAACTACACCAACCCCATGAGCATGATGTGCCTCGCTGCTGCACGCGCGGTTCCTCAAGTTCCCGTGGTTGGCTTATGCCACAGTGTTCAAGGCACCAGGCCATCTGCTGGCCAACTACGCTGGCATCCCTTTCGATGAAATGACCTGGGAATGTGCCGGCATCAACCACCTGGCCTGGTTCACCAAACTCCAGCACAAGGGCGAGGACCTCTACAAAAAGGTGCTCATGGCCAAGTTCGCACAGGAAGTTGCCGAAGGCATCCGTGAAGCCGATGCCGGTCTAGCGCAATACGATTCCACCGATGCTTCCCATGGCCACAACCCTGATAAGAAATACAAGATGACGGACCTGATCCGCAAGGATATGTGTGTGCATTTTGGTGCATTCATCACCGAAAGCTCCGGCCATCTTTCTGAATATCTCCCCTACTACCGCAAGAGCGCCTCAGGCAAAAAACTCCTGCGCCTGGGCTACGACGGTGGCAGCCGGTTCTACGCCAGCAACTGGCCCAATTGGCGCAAGGGCGTCGATGAGTATCGCATGAAACTCGTCTCCGGCGAAGCACAGTTTGAGTTCAACCGTTCCTGGGAATACGGCTCATGGATCATCGAAGCCATGGAAAAAGATCAGCCTTTCCGCATCCATGGCAACGTACCCAACTGGGCCCAGGGTACCCTCGGCGAAACGCGCGGCTCCAGCCTCGGCGAAGCTGGCAAACTCATCACCAACCTGCCCGGTGATGGCTGCGTGGAAGTGGCCTGCATGATCGACCGCACCGGCATCCACCCCACCCGATACGGCGCCCTGCCTCAGCAGATGGCCACATCTGTGCCAGCAACATGGCTATGTACGATCTGGGTGCCACCGCCTGTATCGAGCGCAGCAAGGAAGCAGCCGTGCACGCCCTGATGTTCGACCCTCTGACCTCAGCCATCTGCACCCCCGCCGAAATCAAGGCCATGACCCTCGAACTCTTCGATGCCGAAGCTCCCTTCCTGCCTGGTTATAAATAACCCAGGCTGACAGTTTCGCTGCATCACGAGCACTTACCAATCCCCGTACTCATACCCCGAAGCCCACGCCACCCCGGCGTGGGTTTTTCATTACCCCACCCCAAATCCCGAAGCCCACGCCGAACCGGTGTGGGTTCTTTCCATCCACCAATCACCCCTTGCCGCCTATCATCGCTCATGAACGATGCCGCCCCACCGCCGACCACCCTTGATGCCCAAGGTTTGCCCCCGGGCTACCCTTACCGACCGGATTGGGAAATCACCCCGCGCCAGGCAGCTGCCTCTCTGCAAAACAATACCCCCCCACTGCTTGTTGATTGCCGAACCCCCCGGCGAGTGGGATCTTGTCCGCCTGCACAACGCCATCCTCGTACCTTTGCAGCAATGGTCCACCCACCTCGAATCTCTGGAACCCCATAAGGATCAGCCCATCATCATCTACTGCCATCATGGTGTCCGATCCCTTCGCCTGGCAATGCTGCTGCGCCAGGAAGGATTCACCAACATCAGGTCCATGGCGGGAGGCATCGACCTTTGGGCCATCGATGTAGACCAGCGCCTGCCCCGCTACTGATTCAGCTTAGTAGAGTGGATCAAGCGAGTACGCGAGCGGACCCACCTGCAAAAGTTGTCACTTATGATGGCACGAGCTTGATTTGGTATCATGCATAGTCATCGCATACCTCCAACACGCGGGAAATACATCATGAAACTGGGTTGCTGCGGATCGTTTGACAAGGCGGCGGAGATCAAGGCGGCTGGGTTCACCTTTCTGGAACTCAATGTGCAAGGCGTCCTCAAAGGGGAAATGCCCAGCGAGGAATGGGACAAGACCCGGCCCGACCCGGCGACCTTCGTGTTACCCACACCCGCAGCCAACGGCTTGGTGCCAGCCACGTTGCCCATCGTCGGCCCGGATCGTGACATGACGAAGTTGCAGGATTACATGCAGCGAGTGGCCAAGCGAGCCCAATTGCTGGGGCTTCAATCCCTGGTGTTTGGTTCCGGAGGTGCAAGGCGATGTCCGCCGGATATCGGCCTGTCCAAGGCGATGGATCAGATCGCTGAGTTCACCAGCATGGCTGGCGATGTGTGCAGTCATCATGGCGTCACCATCGTCATCGAACATCTGAATCAGAAAGAAACCAACACACTCAACAAGCTGTCTCAGGAACGGGAACTGATCCAGCGCGTGAACCACCCCAACGTCCGGGCCTTGGTGGACAGCTATCACTATGGTCTGGAAAAGGAAACCGACCTGGCACTGCTCGGTCTGGAAGGGTTGCTCGCACACGTGCATGTGGCTGAACCCATTGATCGCATTCAACCCGGAGCCCACGAGCCGGGCAGTGGCAAGGCTTTTGATTTCGTGCACTTCTTCCGGTTGCTCCGCAGGATTGGATACGACGGCCTGATCAGCTTCGAAGGCAAATGGTCGGCCCCCATCGCTGAGGCTGGACCCAAGTGCGTGGCCTACATGCAGGAATGCTGGGACAAAGCTGGGCGGTAGCAATGTAGCTTCGGACTTGCCCGGATAAGCATTTACCGCAGAGAACGCTGATAACGCAGTGAAGATTAAAATATAAATTGCGATCACTACTGTCCGGTTAACGTGAGACGACTTGGACGCAATGGCATCTGACTTAACGGCTTACAGCATCCGATGAGCGCGCACGACTTGAACTTGCTCGTAATGTTCAGCCTTCTCCCGATCCAAGGA
>JAAUTM010000105.1 GCA_012031455.1 Phycisphaerales bacterium | reverse complement strand
CCGCCGCACACGCCGCCGGCCGTCGTAACGACGCACCGCGTTGTCGAATGCCTTGCGGGGGCAACAGTTCCACCAGTTGAGCGAAGACGGTATGCCCCTGATTCATGAGCGACTCCTTGCCGCCGGAAGGCGCAAGGATGCCAGAAATCGTCATTAAAATTGAAATCGTGTACCGGGTCATACTGTTCTCAAACCATTACAATACAAGCATCAAGCCAACTTACTGCCGTTCCTTAACCGGACACTACTGTAGTATCACAAGTATCTTTTATCAAGTATATCGCAAGAGGATCTTATTGATGATGATCTGCACTTCACCAACAGTACGCGACAATTGATATCGGCTGGCCAGTTCACGCTGAATATTCAAGAAATATGCCGCCAGTCGTCGCGTCGTATCATGAGGTTTTCCAAGCTGCATAGTTCCAGCTAGATCACAGAACGCCATCTGCTCTTCGTGCGTCAAACAGGATGTTGTTAACTTGGTAGGCAAGTACATCTTGTACGGTTTTCCACGTGCAAGCTGTATCAATCGTGCCAAACGCCCGAGTGCTAAGTTGTATTCGAAGTAGTGTCCATAAGCATCATTACTGTGTTGTGCTAATGAACACGCCTCGAATGCAATGAGGAATTTTTCCACCTCCTGATTGATTCGTGAATTTACGTCCATCACAGCCGGTTGCATGGCACGGTCCAGTAGCTGATTGCATAAGCTATCGCGATCAAATACCTGCGTCATACGCGGGGCAGGCACATCCTTGGCATCTGCGAGCCATACCAAGTCATCTGGTAAACGTGCAAGATATATATCCACCTTAACGAGTTGTTCGCTTAGCCAGAAACAAGCTTTCCCGTCGTAACCACGACCAACATCAAATACACACTCAGACCCGAAAACAACTCGTATGTCCGCAAGTAGCGTATTTATATCAACATCAGGTCTTAGAACCAATGCGCAGTCCAAGTCAGAATAGGAACTGATGTCGCGAGTACAGTATGAGCCAAACCAGAACATGGCACGTACGCGGCGGTCATCCTTAGCCCATTTGGCGATGCAATCTGCAATTCTATCTAGGTAATCGATCGGCTTCATGTGGGCTCCATATCTACGCTGGCCAACCATTTATTTACCAGTATGACTGCTTCCTTTGCAACTTCTAATGGGGATGAATTGCCATTAACCGTTTTTATCAGTTCAAAGGGCCAATGCTTATTAGACTCAAACTCTATCGCCAAGCGTTGATCGAGTTCATGAACGACTTTGGATATTGGTAAGCCAAAGTCGGGATATGGTGTTGACCATGTTCGTCCACTCAGTCGAGATTCGCATATATCGACATCAGTTTGTATCCACAATAATAAATATCGTCGGCGATGTGTTTTAAGTGTATGCTGTACGAGATAAGTAAATGCCCCAGAGCCTGAGAACTCTGCCAGAATATTTTGTTCTATTTGAAGTTCTCGAGTCCATGCAGCCCAAGCAGCCAATTCCCCAGCCGCTGATCCATCACTGAAGCGAGTACGATAATCGTCGATCTGTAATAGTGGCCAACCCAATTGCTTGTGCAAGGCAGCTGCAACAGTGGATTTGCCCGCACCGATGTTACCCACTACAAAAACTGTCTTACCAGACTGTCGCTTTTGTTCTTTCAAAGGATCCCAGATTGTGTGTTCGATATGGCCGGTTTCATCCACGATGACTCTTAGACCATTTTGCATCTCGCACAATGCTTTCCCGTTATAGAATGGTTCGACCGATGCAAACCGCTCTTTGTAAGCACACACGCCGTCAAGTCCCACATGACACCATCCTGATTGATCCCGTGCTCGAGCGAGTCCTTTATGAAACACATCTAGATCAAGATAAGCGTATCCGTGTATAGGTTTGCCATCAGGATCAATGTGAATACATCGACCATCTTCTTGTCGTCGAACACAACCGATACCATCGCGATAATCACCTGCATATAAGTGACGCATTGTATAAGCCGGACGTCCATCAGGACGAAGATGAAAATATAGTCCATCAATATCTCGTACTGTTGCACGCCCACCCTGAAAATTACCGCACCAGAAATATCGATCAGAGTATAGATCTTTACCAGATGCTACTATATGATGCCAGCCATTATTACCATGGACAGCAGCGCGTTCCTCATAAAAGCCGAATGTTCTGATGAATCGCCGTTCATATGCGGGTTCGCCGAGAATATTAATGTGATAAGCCACACCATTGTCCGCCACAGCGGCAAGTCCAGGCTCATGAAAACTTAGAACATCAGTGAATCGTCGTTCGTAAAAGGGTTGGCCGCCACGCAGATGATGTGTTCTGTCCGGGGCAATCGTGATTCCAGGATAGCTGCTCATCTAGATTGTCCTTATTATGCTACTGGCCGGCGCATGGGGCAGTGTTGACATAGTTCGTGTTGCATGTATCCATTGCGCAACTGGTTGTAATCCTGGCCATTCCATATACGCAAGAAACCCGCGTTGTTGACCTTACCAAAATCCCCAAGCGAATCTACGCTGCTGATCGGGCGCGCAGCAAGGATCGAATCGGCCCTCGTGGTTAATCCATGCTTCCTTTCCAAGAAAAGGACACTCTAGGGTGGGTGCGATTTTTGCAGATGTTGTTTCTTCAATCGGATAAAGGTTATCTAGTTTGATTGGTCGGCCATTACGACGAACATGGGTGGCTGCCGCTTGTCGACACTGCTCCACAATACAGTTCCACCGCTGGATAGACTCCTTATTGCGACGCATTGACAAGGATTTGATTTCATCAAAGTGGTCCCACAAGTGGTGACCTTTTACACGGTCTGCATTGAGTTCTGCCGCCAAACGGATGATATCGGGGAGCTCATCAACATTGGTTTCCATATAGGTCACTTGTAATGTTACACAACAGTAATTACCGCCCTGGTCAGCGTGTGCATCACGTACAGAGATAAATGTGCGTAAGTCCCTTAGCATCTGAGACATACTGCTCTTCAGCATGATGGCTTGCTGTGTCTCGGCTGTAGATCCATTAATAGATACCTTGACGTCTGATCCAATCGGTACGATCTGCTTCGCCCAGTAATCAGCTCCACCATTCGGAAATGTGCCATTGGTTGTCAGGTTGAGCTTAATGCCATACTGATTACAAAGACCAATAATTTCATTGAAGTGCTTATAGAGCAGTGGCTCTCCCATGGTAGAAGGAATAATTTCTTTGGGTGGCGAATCCCTAAGCTCGTGCAGTACCTGCCTGATGAGGGCGATGTCCATGCGACGTTTGGGCAGTCCGCAGGATTGACGATTAGCTTGTGACTTACTGTAGGGCGAGTGGTCCTCGCACATGATGCAGGTGAGATTACAGTCGTCAGGGTTTGTATCGAATGTAATCCGCCATGGGGTGTTTGTCATGAGTAGTACTCCTATAGTCATCTTGGAAATATTCCGACAGATTTATTCCTGAGTACCTGATCGTATAGTTTCTCAATTTCTTCAACGTGGTTCACCATCGATGGAACATGACCGTCTTTCGAATAGAGATAGCCTCGCAAGCCTAATTCCAAAGCCAACTCCGGTTTATCAACCAATCGTTGCATCTGCAACGCGAGTGCCTTGGGTTCACGATGTGTAAAAAGCAATCCGTTTATTTGATGTTTAACAAACTCCTCCATGCCACCAGCATCGGCTGTGATGACAGGCACCCGTACCTGCTGGGCTTCGTGGATCACCAGTGGTGAGTTCTCTAGCCAGATCGATGGCACAACGATCGCATCAACGCGGTTAAATACATCCTTAACAATTTCCTTGTTCCGATATTCCCCACACCATTCAATACGCTCACGAACATCTGGTAGAAGCCTGCCGCAACGCTGCTCCAAAGGAACAGTATTTTCGAGTGTTCTACGACCCCATATCCGCAATCGACAACGACCTTTAATATGTGCAAATGCTTCGATTAAGTGGTGAATACCTTTGGCAGGGATATGTGTACCAATGTAACCAAAGACAAAATCGTCTTCACGACTTCGCTGACGATTCCGAAGTCGATTCAGATCGAATCCGTAATCAAGGTAGACCAGCCGATTATCTGGAAGACCGAACTCGTCGTGATGTTTTTTCAGTAGTTGTCGCGATGGTGCTATAAAGCAGTCCACATAACGGAGCATATCTCGAATATGTTCCATGCGCCGTTGTACCCATTTCGTCCAGTGAGATTCATCCGTTATCGCTTCATCTGGTGAGCCTGAGTAGTAACGGCGGTAGCAGTGATGGGCACACTTTACATGCTCCTGCCCATCGCAAAGCGCATAAACATCGGCTTCATCATTCGGAAACATTTGAATGAACTGCCACGTGGGCACATCAGCCAAAAGTCGTGAAGTGTGTAAAATACCGGGATTCCCAGCCGACCAAGTACACCGAGGATTGACGTCGAGAGATGGTTGAGGTGTTGTATATGTACCACATCTGGGCGAAAAACACGGATGATGTTTTCGAACTCTGTGTCAATAACCGGATGTCGATAACAATCACGATATCTCGGCATGTTCACCACTGACAGCGATACTCTGGGGTCATCAACATCAGTTTCGTCGATCATTGCATAGTTAGGCAAGAAGGGATCTTCCTGCCTGCAAAATACTCTCACCTGATGTTTGTTGGCTAGCACATGCGCAAGTGCCTGTGTATACACCTCAGAGCCAGCGTTATATCGCGACGGGTATCCATGCACCACTAGCAGGATGTTCATGGCGAGTAGCCTCCCACGGAACCGTTACATCATTGTGACAACTTCAACAACCTTACCGTTCGATGATTAAGATTCGACTGAGGTGAATTCTTTTGAGGGCTGAATCTGGAATTCTTAGATGAACTTGGACTAATCCATAAACCCGTCCCAGAAGTTATTAGCATGATTTTCTCCCGCCAGAAGTCCCTCATCGACCTTCAACCAAGTTGACTCATGCCTGACCTTATAGGCTGCCTGAGGACAGCGATTTGGCAAAGTCATCGCAACCGACAATCATCATTGGCTAACAATATTGTAACAATTTTAGCCGTGAATCGCAAGAATGAATACTTGGCACCACGATCTGGTTCCACTTTGTGCAATTGCCTTGGCATTTAGACGAGATCCCACGATCAGTCATTTGCTTTTTATCAACTCAGCGGATAAATCCATGCTTTTTACCCGACGGGGAATATGTAAATGTCACGATCCGCCAAGTCGTCGAGTCTGTTTAACGCATGTTTGGAGCTTTTACTCATCACGCCCCGTTGGGTCGGGCCGGTGCTTGCAGTCTTTTTGTGGGCGTTGGTTCGTTATGGGGTACCCAGATTGATACCCGCAGCCAGCGAAGGTGAAATTGACCTCCAGCTCATATCTGCGCCGATAGTGCAGATTTTCACCTGGATTCTGCCTGGAATGGTACTGGCGGCCTGGGTTGTGGCAGAAATCCGCAAATTTACCGACCGTCGCCGGCTGGATGGCATCAAGCAACTCGCGGACCTGCGCAATCTGTCCTGGGCTGAGTTCGAACACCTGATCGGCGAGGCTTTTCGTCGCAAGGGCTATCTCGCGGAGGTCACCGGTTCGGCCAGCGGGGATGGAGGCATTGATATCGAGCTCCATGGCCACGGCGAAACCGTGCTGGTGCAATGCAAACACTGGAAGAAACAGAAAGTCGGCGTGGAAGTGATTCGGGCACATCTGGGCGTGGTCGTCAGCGAGAAAGCAGACAAAGGCATGGTGATCACATCCGGCCAGTTCACGCAGGAAGCCCTCAAGTTTGCCCGGCAGAACCCGCAATTGGAACTGATCGATGGCAAGGCCTCATCGAACTGCTGGGCATCGAACACTCTGCTGGTAAGCCCACAGGACATGAGGCCAACTCAAACCGTGCCATGAGGGACAGCCACGCAAAATCTGCATCTTCATCATCGGCAAAGGCGAACTTGGCAGCAGGTGAAACAACAAACATGACTCATCGCCCTGTGGCAACTCAACAACAAGCCTCTTCAACGGCAGTGATG
>JAAUTM010000104.1 GCA_012031455.1 Phycisphaerales bacterium | reverse complement strand
TCGCCGACCGTGGCCCCTTCCCTATCCTGCTCCGCACCACTGCGATCCTTGCGACTTGCGGGGCTTGCCATCCCTGCCGCGGTTCGCCCGGAGCGACTGTTGGGCGTGGCATTTCGCAAAACCGGGGTGGAGGGAAGTTCAGGCTGGCCGTCGATCACGACCTGAAACTGCACCGTCCCGATCATCAAATGATCTCCCGCAGCAAGCACCACTTCCTGCACCCGCTTATCATTACAGAATGTGCCGTTGCTGGACCCCAGGTCACGCAGGCGGACCTGCTCATCGCCTTTGATGATCTCGCAATGTTGACGGGACACACTTGAAAGCGGGATACGCAGATCGCAGGAACTCGTACGTCCCACGACAATACGATCCTTGCGTAAAGGAAAAGTCCGCTGCGCGCCGTCCGACCTTGACATGACCAGAGCAACATCCATGAACTGGCCCTTATCTGTGATAGGTTCTGACCCAACTAAGTCTAGCCCGCACCTTAAACTGTCGCAAGCTTTTTTCGACAGTCCGAGAATTAATGCAGTCTATGTCCATATCCCGTTTTGCTTTCATAAATGTCACTACTGTGACTTTTACAGTATCGTCGATTCCCCCGGCCCAAATAACCGCCAGCCGCAATTTTTGGACACACTGATCCTTGAATTACATCGGCGATCCGGTCAACTTCACCTTCGTCCGCATACCCTTTTTGTAGGTGGTGGAACCCCAACCTACCTGGCCCCACCCCTGTGGACCCGGTTTTTATCGTCATTTCATGAGCATCGCATCCTTGATGAAGTTGCCGAGTTCACCGTTGAAGCCAACCCGGAGACCGTCACCTCAGCGTTATTGGATCAACTGGTTCATGGAGGTGTCAACCGCATCAGCATGGGTGCCCAATCGTTTCAGCCTGATCTCCTCAAAACGCTCGAGCGCTGGCATGACCCTGCCTCGGTGGCACATGCATGCAATCTCGCACGACAGGCCGGTATCCGCAACCTGAATTTGGACCTGATATTTGCCATCCCCGGCCAAACCATGGCCCAGCTTGATGCCGACCTCGATGCCCTGCTCACCCTGGAACCTCAGCACCTGTCCTGTTATGGCCTGACCTACGAACCCGGCACCGCACTGCTCGAAAAACTTCAGCTTGGTCGTGTCCAGCGTCTGGATGAAGACCTTGAAAAAGTGATGTTTGAGCATGTCATCACCCGACTCACCTGGGCTGGCTACGAACAATATGAAATCAGCAACTTCGCCCTGCCGGGCCAGCAGTGCCAGCACAACCTTCACTACTGGGCCAATGACAACTGGCTGGGCCTGGGGCCTGCTGCCGCCAGTCATGTAAACGGCTACCGCTGGAAAAACGCCCCCCCATCTTGGAAAATACCTGGCAAGCAACGGGGAACCGCCCATCATTGATATTGAACATCTGCCCCCGGAGCGTCGGCTGGGTGAAACCCTCATGCTCGGCTTACGTTTGCGTCAAGGTATCGCACTGAACTGGTTGCAGGAACACCTGCCTGTGAACGATCCGCGACAGGCCGCCATCGATGAACTGATTCAGATGGGGATACTGGAAACCACCACCAGCCACCTTCGCTTAACCCATCGCGGTTTGCTCGTGGCCGATTCGGTCATCGCCCGTTTGCTTTAGCGATGTGCATCCAAAACAAGCTTCGCTTACCTGCCCCTGATTTCAGTACCGTATTTTCGTGGCGTTGGGGAGCTTGAAATAATCTTCGAGCTTCGGCAGCGGCTGCGGCGTGCGACTCACAATCAAACCAAACGGCTTACCCTCGTATGCGTGCTCATAAAAATGCACTGCTTCCCAAGGCAGATGCCCGCCTTCGTGAAGCTTGCGGATGTCATTGACAAAATGATGACAGCCAAAATTCTCCACCAGCACCACATGCTGCTCCGCCAGTTTGAACATGTTGGCCAATGCCACCATATGTGAAACCCCGGTCTTGATGTGCATCATGACCGCCTGCGTGTAAACCAGTTCTGCCCCTGGCCAGCGGCTGGAAAAGGGCATCGTGATATCCTGCAAAAAGGTATGCTCCGCGATTTCCGGGTTTCTCTGCCGTAGAAACGTCAGTTGTCCTTGCGAACGATCGCCGCCCTTGACGGTGATCTGCGGGTACAGTTTTTCAGGTTGCGCAGATGATCCCCTCCGCCGCAACCGATCTCCAATACGCTTTTTGCCCCCAGTAGCCCGACGATTTCATAAAGCACATGCGAATTGGGGATGATCCTTGCACCCCCGGTGACGAGTTTCCGGGTGGCCGAATCAAATCGAACCCTTTCATCCAGCAGCATGTCGTAATTTTGTGCCAGCCTTTCCTGCTGCGGGCCGTATTTGTCCTGGGTGTAGGTATCCCAGTTGAAATCATCATCGTAGTATCGCTGCCGCGCTGAACCGGTCAGGTTGCGCAGTCGCCGGCCGATTTCCATGTTCTTCACAAACAACGGCAGCTTCATGCCCATGTCTTGATTTCTCTCTGTTGATGCGTGAGCTGAACCCATCCACGCAAAATGATTAATGATGACTGCCGGACTGCCCTGCCCGCCGCCGGTAGCATGCGAGGCTTGATGCCCGTCTTGCGCTGCTGCGGGTTTCATTCGGCTCAGCGGAATCCCGATTAGCACCGCAGCCGCAAACAATCCCCCGACTCCCAGCAGCACGGGGCGCAGCCAGGGCACATCCTCCCGTGGCGGGATCAATTCGCGGGCAGCCTTGAGGCCTGCATCATCATGACCATGGTCAGCGTTTGCCGCTTCATGGTTATTGCCTGCAGGGGCGTGATCCTGCTGCGTTGCAGGGGGCTGATGATCGGGCTTGGCAGGCTCAGCCGAGAGTGACCCTGGCAAAAACCCTGCCGCCCACCACCCAAGCAACCAGGCCCATCGTCACGCCATCATGCGTCGTAATGTTCGTCTCATGGTCATAGTGTAATGTCATCGCGGTGATGGTGTTCATCAAAACCTACACCGAATTTACGACACGCCGCCCCCAGGCGTCCACTCTAAACATACAGGTACCGCATCACCAATCAACCTCGCTAACTCACCTTCGCTTGTGCCTGTCACGTTGTGAGGACCGTCCGCCCTTGGCCTCACGTCCCCGCATCGCTGCCGCGGCCCTGCGTTCGTGACGCGACTTTGCCTCCGACTCCGATTCTCCCCCCTGCTCTGCATCTTTCTCCGAGGCACCGTTTTCCATGACACTTCCCGCCTCCGCATGCTCGGCTTGCTGGGCGTTGTAAACATTTCGCACCTGCGAACCCTGCGTGATCCTTGCGCGGAAAATCAAATCCGTTACCCGGTCCCGTACCAGCCGCAGCATTTCCCGGAACTGACTGGCACCCTCACGCTTGTACACAATGCGCGGGTCCTGCTCCGCATACGCCCGCAGGCTCACCGAGTCACGCAGTTGATCCATCAGATAAAGGTGATCCTTCCACGCCGAATCCAGAATCGATAAAAGCACAAACCGTTCCAATGCAGTCAACTCGCTGCGGAAGAAAAGCCTGCCTTTGTCAAGCATCAACTGCCGGCGTGTCTTTTCATCCGCCAGTTCCTCCGCCGTGGCCTCCATCATGAACCGCTCCCGAATCCACTTGGCCAGTTCCTCCGTATTGCCGCCGTGCTTGGCCAGCGATTCATCCACGGATTTTTCCAGTTGCCCCTCATGAATCCACCGTTTCTGCGCCACTTCGAATCGCTCCCGCAACTGCTCACGCGGAGTGCGCAGCACCTCCTCAGGCGTAAGTTCCACGTCGTAACGGTTCCATGCCCAGTTGGAAAGCTGCTGGGCCACCAGGGCCCCATTCTGCTGCGCCATGGAAAACGCCAGGTCTAAAATGTAGTCCACTGGGTACGAAATCTCGCGCTGACGGTAGGCTGCCCGCGCCTGTTCCAAAATAAACGGCGCGACCTTCTCCACCGGCATTTTCGCCATCGTTTCCGGGTCCAGCACAATGTCGAACTTTGGTCCGTGCCCAATGTGCAATCTGACCCATAGGGATAAAGCTTGTCCAGGAACAGTGCCAACGGCTTAAGGTCCTTCTTCTCAAGTTGCACCAGCGCCGCCTCGGTGAGTTTGTCCTTGACCTGTTCCGGGGTCATCTGTTTGAGCTGATTGATCTTCAAATCCACCGAAAACCGGCTCATCGCCCACTGCGACAAACCACGCAGGTCCCACTCTTCCTGCGGCACGTCCGCTGACATGTATTCCCCGATGGTCAAATCCACCGTTTGCCGCGTGTCGTCCCGTGCATTGTCAAACACAATACGCTCTAAAATCCGGTAGTTATCCTCACGGAGCTTGTACGACTCAATCATCACATCCAGGTTCTGCACGCACCACTGACTGATCTGCCCCGGCACATAGTCCTTTTGAAGGTACATATCCACCGCATCAGTCACTGCATCGCCGATGTAATCGAAAATAAGCTGCTCAATCTTTCGGCCTTCGAGCACATCCTGACGAATCCCGTAAAAATGGCTGCGCTGATAATTGGCTACTTCGTCGTATTCCAGCAATTGCTTGCGGATTTCAAAGTTGCGTTCCTCGACCTTGCGCTGAGCACGCTCGACACTCTTGGTGATCCACCGGTGTTCGATGGCCACCCCTTCCTTCATGCCCAGCTTCGAAAGCGCCGTCAGTACTGCTTTGTTGGCAAACAGCTTCATCAGGTCGTCTTCAAGGCTGATGAAAAAGCGCGACGACCTCGATCGCCTGCCGCTGCACGGCCGCGCAATTGATTGTCAATTCGCCGTGATTCATGCCGTTCGGTACCGACGATGTGCAACCCGCCCATGCCCTCAATGTTGGTAAACAGCTTCAAACGATGATGAATAAAGGTTGGCACTGCGTCCAGTTCGCTCATGCAGCGATCATGATCGAACTTGTCCGCCTTGGCCGGGTCGTTCATGGTGTACTGCTTCACCCACTGCCGCAGCAAGGTAAGTTTGATATCCGCCTCGCTCATGGCCTCCAGCTCAGCCGGTTTATATCCCAGCACCATGCGTGCCTGATGCCGATATGACCAGCGCAAAATCTCCTCGTCGCTCATCTCGGCTTTGGCATCACGCGGCAGCACATTGCGCAATTGCCAATGGCGTACCAAGGCCGCCCGGTCGATGGGTGTCAGCTTGATATCCGTCCCGCGGCCAGCCATGTTCGTGGCGATCATCACCGCGCCCAGTTCCCCTGCATGAGCCACAATATTGCTTTCGCGCTCAGCTTCACTCACCCGTGCATTGAGCACTTCATGTTTAATCGCATATTTCTTGGTGAGCAGCCCTGACAACATTTCCGAGTTTTCGACACTGGTTGTACCCACAAGCACCGGCCTGCCGATGTCGTGCATGCGCTTGATTTCATCGAGGATGTTGTTCCACTTGTCCCGGGTGTTGACGAAGATGACATCGTCCAGATCTTTGCGGGTGCAGGGCATGTTGGTCGGAATCAACACCACTTCCAGGTTGTAAATATCCTGAAACTCCTGAGCCTCGGTCATCGCGGTACCGGTCATGCCGGCCCGCCGCTTGTAAAGCTTGAAAAAGTTCTGAATGGTGATCGTGGCAAGGGTCTGGGTTTCCTGCTTGATCTTCACCTTTTCCTTGGCTTCGACCGCCTGATGCAGGCCATCGGACCACTGCCTGCCGACCATCAGTCGCCCGGTGAATTCATCGACGATCACCACTTCGCCGTTCTGCACGACGTAATCCTTGTCGCGCTGATACACCACGTGGGAACGCAGGGCGTTCTCCAGCAGGTGCGGCATGTCCATGTTGTTGCCGACATAAAACGATCCGATATTGGCGATCTTCTGTGCCTCGGCAACACCTTCATGGGTCAGGTGGGCCGCCTTCTTGTCGCGTTCCACTTCGTAGAACTGCACATGTCGTTCACGGGCTTCTTCCAAAGAGGGTATTTGCGTACGCAGCGTTTCCATTTCCGTCTTCATGGCGGGAATGGTGGATTTGTCCGAGGTGTTGCGAATATCGCCTTCCAACCCTTTGAGCCGGAGCTGGG
>JAAUTM010000103.1 GCA_012031455.1 Phycisphaerales bacterium | reverse complement strand
CAACAGCAATCAGGTGGTCGGGGTGGATACTCGAATCATGGTGTCGGTTGCCAATTTTGGTACTCAAGCGGTGCGCGACTTGCCTGTGAACCTGAGGGTGAATCAGGCACCCCCCGCAGCGGGCGATGATTGATCAGTTGGAACCGGGTCAGAAAGTGACCTTGCCGTTCACGGTGGTATTCAGTGAAGCCCAGCCTTATCGGCTCATGGCGGAGCTGGGTGCTGATGCCTTGCCGATCGACAACCAGCGTCACCTGTCAGCTTGGGTACAGCCGGGGGTGGGTGTGCTACTGGTATCAGGGGGTGGCCAGGGCCAGGGACAGCGACGCGACACTTTTTATCTGGAGCAAGCGCTGCAACCCAAAGGTACGGTGGTTTCAGGCAATCTGGTGGAGGTTGTCAGCCAATCTCGGCTGGAAACGCTGAGTTTCGAAAAGTATCAGGTGATTTTTCTCTGTAACCTGCCGGGTTTGAGTGAAATTCAATCAAACAAGCTCGAAACTTGGGTGAAATCGGGGGGCACACTGGTGGTTTTTCTGGGGGATCAGATCGATGTCCAGACTTACAACCGGTGGATGCATCAAGCCGGCCAAGGCTTGCTGCCCGGGATGCTCACGGCGGTGCAGGGTGAGTTTCAGGCGGATCAGTTTGCCGGCTGATTGTGAAGCAGCCCAATCACCCCCTGCTGGGGATTTTTACCGGGAGCGGAAATCCATTCCTGAATCGGGTGAAAATTCAACGTCATTGGCGGATGAATCTGCCTGAGAGTTCCAGCCCTGGTTCTGATTCGGTCAGCATCAATGTTGCCAATGGTGATCAAGCTGTGAGGGGGAAAAAAAGGTGGATGAGCCGGTGACATTGCTGGCTTTGGATACCCCGGATCAGCAGCCGATGGTGGTGGAGCAGCCTTTGGGGAAAGGTCAGGCCCTGTGGTTCATGACCTGGACGGATGAGGGCTGGAGCAATTGGGCGGGAGATCCAAGTTTTGTGGTGCTGATGCTGGAACTGGTGCGGGAGCTTGCAGTGCCTGGGGCCAGGGGCATGAACCTGCGGGTGGGTGAATCATTGCGCTACGAACTGGACCCGGGGATTTACGGGCTTACAGTTCAACTGACCAGCCCCGGGGGTAGTTCACTGCGACTGCCAGCTCAGGCTGGGGAAACGGACAACCGCCTGCACATCACCCATGAGCCGACGAATCAAACAGGCTTCTACGAATTGGGACTCAGGAACCTTGAGGGCCAGCCCGTGACCATTCCGTTTGCCGTGAATCTGCCCGGCGAGGAAGGTCAGTTGCAGCGTGCGGACCTGGATCAACTGCAAAAGCAGGTGGGTGAACCATGGATGACCTTGCAATCACTGGCAGATAGCGGATTACCCGGTCAAGCCGACCAGAAGATCGACCTTTGGCGACCGATTCTGTTATTGCTGGTTCTGGTGCTCATGGGCGAACAAACCCTTGCATGGAGCATGGGACGCAGACGATGAAACAGCAGCAGCATCCACATCCTCCCGCAAACCTGCGGGCAAACAAGCCCGTGCGGTTGTCCTGCGCCACCATCAAATCGAAAGACGCACACTTTCTGCGCATGATCGCGTATGTGCTGACAGTGTTGATCCTGATCGTCGCCGGGGTGATCCCGCAGGTGCTTGCCAATCGCATCAGCCCGGGTCAAACGGGGACGGAACTTCCCGGTGCGACCCTGCCCACGAGTGCGGATCACGAAACACTTTTGCGGAAAGCCAGTGAACTGATCGGCGAGAAAAAATATCGCGAGGGAATCGGGCTGCTTGGACATTTGCTGGAAACCACCCGTGGGGAACTGGTCTCACCGGATGGCCGCCACTACCAGCCGATCACGGGCCAGGTGTTGTCATTGCTGGCTCAATTGCCTGCCGAGGGTTTGGAAGAGTACCGGTTACTGGTGGATGGTCCGGCCGGGGGCGCTCTGGGAAGAACCCGGAGCCAGATTCAGTCAGGAACGTCTGACCCGAATAACCGAGCAATATTTTTTCAGCAGCATCGGTCACGCGGCCGCCTACCAACTGGCAGGTTTGAAACTCGATCAGGGAGATTTCGCAGGAGCTTCACGCCTGCTCAAACGTCTGGTGGAATCAAGGCACACCCCTGCGAATCTGCAGGGGGAAATCTGGCTGAGGTTGGCACTGTGCGAAGTCCGGATGGGGGAACTCTCTGCAGCGCGGGCAGCCTTGGAGCAGACGCAAAGCCTGCCCGATGCCGGCCAGCGTGAGCCTCATGTGCAGGCTGTGCAGGAGATCATCACCCAACTGGCGCTCACGCCCATGGAGCGCAGCAAGCCACCTGTGGGCGGATACTTCGGGAGCTTGATTTCCAAACAGGGACAAGCAGCTTCAGCCATGGGCGATGCGGTCAAGGATGATGATGCCAGCGTCGCAGGTGGACGGCGTGTCTGGCTGCGTTTGTGGACCGATGAGCATGAGCTTTCAGCTCCGCCGGTGCCTGGGGAGGAGCAGGTACGCTACTCCAACCAATCCTTCCAGCACCGTGGCCAGCTTGTCAGCCGATGGGAAAAAATGCAATGGAAACCTACTGCTCAGGCGGTGGGGGATGGACGTTTACTGGTGTTTCGCACCCATCGTTCCCTGCGGGCGCTGGATGTGGCGAGCGGCCAGGTCGCGTGGGAGTCGCTGGAACCTGAGCCTCGCTTCTGGGCCAACGCTGGCCAGTACACAATGGGTTTTATCCAGCGTGACAATGATCGAATTGTGCCGACGCATCCGGAGGAGATTTTATTTTTCGGGGACCGTCTGAATCGGGCCGTGCGTCTGATGGATCAGACGATTTACACCATTGAGGCTCAAGTGCAGGCAGCCGGGTTGGGCCAGCCCTTGCGAATGTTCCCTGGCCGCATGCCCGCCACGCTCCCGCCCAACACGCTGGCCGCTTACGACCTGAGCACCGGCAATGTGCTTTGGCGCAAGGATAGTTTTGATCTTTCAAATACCGATGCTCCAACCCCGGGAGCTGAGCCATTGCCACCGGCTGTGCCATTGCCGATGAAGGTCAATCCTGCCCCTGGAAACCGACGCGGCAATCCGCCGGCTCCGCCACCTTCACCCTACCGCTTCATCGGTTTGCCGGTGAAAGTTCACGATCAATTGGTGGTTGCGGCGGAAAAAGAAGATGAACTGGCGCTGGTCTGGCTGTCGGCTGTCGATGGCCAACTGATACGGCTGGTCGATCTTTGTCAGGGGCCTCTTGGTGGCGGTGCGGACTGGTCACCGGTGGGGCTGGCGGTGCAGGATGATCGGATTTTTGTAGCCACGGGACGGGGAGTTGTGCTTGCCGTGGACGCCATGGATGGGGCCTTGTTATGGGCAAGCAGATACACCCGACCGCTGCGCATTGCGGACAGGCTAAACCCACTGGGTGGTTACCGGGACATCAGTCCTGCGCCCATGGGCTGGGATGATGACCTGGTGCTCTTGTCCGGTTCCATGCTGGTGGTCACCTCATCGGACAGCCATCATCTGCTGGCACTGGATGCCCAACAGGTGAGATGAGGATGGAGTTGCCGCGTGGCAATGCGCGTTATGTATTGGGGTTTGATGAACAGTACATCTGGGTCGGAGCTGGGGACCATGTGGCCTGCTATGACCTGTCGCCTGAGCTAAAGGATGACCAGCGCCTGCGCTGGCGGACTCCGCTGCAGCGCTCCGCAGGTCGGGGCTTGCTTGCCCGTCAATCGCTGCTGGTGCCCGATGGCAGCAGGGTGGTGGAACTGGATCGACAGGACGGACGAATCTTGCGGATGTTTGATCTGAGCATCGATGGCAGCGACCCGGTGGGCAACCTTTTCACCGATGGCGAGCGCTTTTATGTGCTGGGCATGGAGCGTGTCACAGCCTTGACCGACAGTCGCTATCGCCTGGCGCAACTGGATCACACCATCGCCCGTGGCGATTTGAACGCCCGCTACCAGCGTGCCCAGATTCGGGTGCTCATGGATGCTTATGCACTGGCAGCCGACGATCTGCTTTACATTCTGAATCGGGAACAACCTTCGAGCATCGTGCATGAAAATGCCCGGTCGTTGCTGGTGGATTGTCTGCTGCAACTGGCGGAGCGCGATGTCGCACAGGCGGATGCACGTTTGCTGGAAGTCAGGCGCTGGGTGCGGGGACAGGCGCAAGAAATTCGATTAAACATCACCCAGGCTCGGCTGCATGAACGCATGGGGCAGTACCCGCAGGCGATGGAAATCTGGCGGGAGCTGGCGCTGGATGATTCGGGTTTGATGCTGCCAGCAGGAACGGAAAAGGATGCCGCCCTGGCGCAGGTGGCTGAACTGGCCGGGGCGCACTTGGAGGATTTACTCACCCGGCAACCGGAACTGCGTGCGAGGTTGGCACCCCTGGCGGAGTCAGCCTTGCAGGATGCTGTGCGCGCCAATAACTCGGTGGAACGATTGCTGGCCGTGGCTCGACGCGCATCCTCAAACCCAGGCGGGGGTCCGGGCTTTGTTGGAGGCAGCCAGGCGCAGGGCTGGGGGAGGCCATGTTGAACGAGCTGAACTTTTACTGCTTTCGGCCAGCCGGAGTCAGGCTCAGGATGTCCGTGCTGCGGGTTTGGTCGCACTGGCCCGGATGTATGAGAAGGAGTCGTGGTACCAGCAGGCGATGGCACGCTGGCAGCAACTTGCAGCCGAGCATTCCGGGACCATGGTGGAAGTTGATGGTCAGAGTATTGCAGCCGGTGAACTGGCGGATCGTGCGCTGGGTCAGATTCAATCAGCCAACCGGCCGGGGCAGTGGCGGCACGAGGCTTGTCGGCGGTGGCAGAACAGACAGCTTGGCGGATGGAGGGTCAGGGATTTCAATTGCTGACCCCGTATGAAGCAAGTCAGTCACAGTTCATGCTTGAGAATCTGCTGGTGATACAAAAATCATCATCCTCGGAGCAGGGGCGTAGACGTCGCAATGGAATCAGCGGAGGCACTTCGCCTAGGGCGAGTTTGATGTGTGTGGAGGCAGCCACAGGACGGGTGTTGTGGGATCAGCCCATGCCCGGCGGCCCGGAGGAATCAGTAGCCCTGGTGCGCTGGGGTGCATCCGGCTCAAGGGCATCGGTCATGAACGCGCCACCGGGTCAATCCACGTTGCTTCAGGATGGTCACATCGCCATCCTCGCCGGGCGTGAGGAAATGACGGGCCTGGGTCTGGTGACAGGTAAACCTCTATGGACCTTGACCTACAAACTCCCGGGGACAGGCAGCGATGGGCAGGGCAAGCCTGCATTGCAGGATCAAACCAGGGCTACCGGGGGAAGCGGGTTCGGGAGCCGGGGGCACCGGGGGGTACCGGGGGGGACCGGGATGAATGGTCGGAGTTGCGGTGGGTGATGGATTGGTGGCTTTGGTCACGCTGGACCCGCAATCACTGGTGGATTTGCTGCGCGTGTATGACGCTGGGGATGGCACGCTGCTTTGGCAACGAAAGTATGAAGAGCAGGCGGTGGATGAGGTGGCGGTAGTCGGTGGCTGGGTGATTACCGGGGTGGATGGCAACCGCAGGGTGACCGTGGCCGAGAGCAGAACCGGACGCATCAGGGGACGATTTGTGGTGCCCGAGCGCATGGAAGGGGGCGTGACCCTTTATCAGGACGACGGGATGATTTACCAGGGTTACCGGGGCGTGGCCAAACGTAATCTTCCCGGTGGTCAGATTGTTTGGGTATCGCCTGCGGATCGTCGTCAGACACGAATGACGATGCTCGATGACCGGACGCTGGGCTTGCTGCCGGTGGGTTCACAAAGTGCCTGGTTGGTGGATGCCCGTCATGGAAAACTCATGCTGGATATTCCCACCGACAATCAGCGGCGGGGATTTTATGACCTTGCGGCCGACCCCACCGGGCAGTCGGTGCATCTGCTGGGATTCGGTGAAACAGGCGAGCTGCAACTGACGGTGGTGGATCGGGAGTCAGGCCGGTGGCAGGTGACCCAGCTTGGTCAGCGGGATGACGCAGACGACCCAGATGTACAGGGACCACCGCACTGTCCGGGCCGGTGGTGT
>JAAUTM010000102.1 GCA_012031455.1 Phycisphaerales bacterium | reverse complement strand
AGGTCCGGCGTGGATGTTTCCTGTACAAACTTTGATGGAATGTCGGATGAGTCGGCCCCGGATTGGCATCCGGGGCTACGAATCGGGGTTCTGCGATCCGCTGATTGTATGTTCCTGGTTTGGCGGGTTTCTCGGATTTCTCTGCGTTCTCAGCGTTCTCTGCGGCTCATTCCTATTCTTCAATTCCATATCCGCCCCTGAAGGGGCACGGCATCATGCTATCAAGCCAGAACCCGTGGCACACACATGACCCTGTACACGCCACTCTGTTCAAACCTAAGGATTATTTCACCACATACACATCAAAACGGTGGGACTTGCCCAGGATGGCCGTGGCAGGTTTAATCGGTGGTGATAATTGCAAGCCCAGTTCAGGAGCGCGCAGGGGGCGTTTGACCACCACCCGTTTTTGAGCCAGACGCAACGCCCAATGAAACACTTGGCTGGCATCTTCATCGTCACCAACGAGGTGTCGCAAGACCACCATGGGCTTACGAGCAGCGGTGGATCGCTGCGGGTGGTCGGGGTACATCGGGTCCAGGTACACCACATCGGGCTTCAAAAAGGCCCGGCAAGGATGCAGGCAATTCATCCACCTTGCCGGTGCCAGCATCTTGACCATGAGCTGGCAGCAGCGCCAGTCGTCGTAATAGATGCCGGGCATCGGTTTGCAATACATGCAAACGCATCAGCACATCCGGGTGAAGGCTGCCTGCCCGCAGCACCGCATCGCGCAGCAAGGTGGCCATGACCCGGTTGCGTTCGACCGTCAAAACCTGGCAGCCTTGAAATGCGAGCATCCAGGCATCCTGTCCCCATCCGCCGGTGGCATCCAGAATCGTGAAAGGCAGGTCCTTGCGGGCTTTGATGCCCATGGCTTTGTAGAGTGGCTGCTGGAGGGAACGTCCCGCTGGCGAAGTCGTATCCAGGTCGTCCAAATTCATGGCCACGGGCTTGCCCTGCCTGAGGTTGGCATCCCCATGAAGCACCCGCAATTCAAGTCGGTCGGGGGTCACGCACAAAAGCAGATCACAGATTTCACCGGGAGCCTGTCCGGGTTCAATGAAGGGCCAGTGCTGATCGACCGCCAGACGTGCGGCTGCCTTTTGCAGGGCGACATCGTGGGCTGGCTCAGCCATCACCGCGATACGCAGGCGTGGACCTGTCACTGGGGATGGAGTTGAAGCACCGGCCATGGCAACAGCATACGAAAGCCGCCCAGACAGGCAAAGTCATATCCAGCTTCCATGGATAGTTCTGAAGCGAGGTGACAGGTTGCTGTGAACAGTGTCAGATCAGCCGGGGTAATTCGCGGTCCACTTCCGGGAAATACCTGCGAATGACCGCACAATCAAATTTCTTCAAAATCGCTTCCGCTGGCTCACGGTCCAGCAGAAACCGCATGGCTGCCCGGACCACGCGCTCGGGTGGCACACGCCCATGGCTCCATAAGTCATGCTCCGCCCAGGAAAGTGTCACCTGATACCGGTATTCCACTCCTTCCGCAGTGACCAGCACCCGGTACATCCAGCCCTGGTGGGCTTCGGTTTCCTGCTCAATGATGATCTGGGTCATCGGGAATACCTGGCAATCATGGTGGTTTGATATTCGATACACATCGTAGCGCATGAAAAAACCCACGCCTGTTTCAACGTGGGCTTGAATGGGTGAGGATCAATGATATTAGAAGAATCGCCTGACTGACAATTTGCGACCGACTCTACGTTTGCGGTTGAGCATATTGCGACCAGCTCTGGTCTTCATGCGGGCACGGAAGCCCCATTTGCGAACACGTTTGGTCAGACTCTTTTTCTTTTCGTAATGCGTTGTCATGATCGTGAACCTTTGTCCGAATCAGGGTTTGACATTGAGCATCACAGCATGGAAACGCGCCTGCCCCATGCTGTCCAAGGCCCGCAACGTCACTAGCGCAGGCCCTGAGCCAAGATCAGTCAGTTTAATCGTAATTCGCTCGCTTGTCGAATCGTATATCTTGTCATCCGGCAACACCGTTTGCCAATCCTTCATACCATGGAGGGTATAACGCACTTCCCGGATCGGCGAGAGGGCATCACTCACCTCAGCGGTGAGCGTCCATTGGCCATCACTCAGTTGTGTTTGCACCTCCCGGAACTCCGGGGGCGTGTTGTCAATCAGAATCGGATCGCTGATGCGGGTGGCAGTCATGGCCATGGCGGGGGTATTGTCGGGATGGTCGCTGGCAGTGATCCGCACGAAGTACCAGCCATCGGGCATCCGCTTGATCGGCCAGTCATAACGTGGCTCGGCCAGTTGCTTTTCCAACAAAATCCATGTCCCTGTGCCCATGGGCTGATACTCCAGCTTGAATTGCAGGGTATCGCCGTTGGGATCACTGGCATCCCACTCCACCGGCAGGGTCGCGGGGACCTCCGGCATATCGCTGGTATTCATTCCTCCGGGGCCGCCCATCGGTCCCTGGCTCTGCTGCATCATGGCCCGCATCATGGCAGGGTTCATCCCACGAGGCATCCCCATAGACCCCGGCCCCCCACCACTGGGGCCACCACCCAAGCCTCCGCCCATCTGCCCCGGCATCATGCCTCCCTCATCCTGCAGGTGCGGATGGATCGCCCTCAAGGCTGCGATCACCGGTTTCTGATTGGGTGTGATGTAGGCCAGCTCCACCCGTGAAGCCGTAGGCGAAAGCTCCGGCGTGCCGGTGAAGTTCAGGCGATATTGCAGGAAACGAGCCGGGGGGCTGGTGACCGTGAAACTGCGATCAATAGCCTTGGCGGAAAGGTCAATCGCCTCCCATTTCATCGGCTCCGACCAGGCCGACCACGGGGCATGTTCGGGGTCCTGCACATTGCCAGAGCGGGTCTGTACCGCAAGGCTCGTACCCTCTGGTACCTGCGCTCGCAGCAGCAACTTACCCCATAGGCTGATCTGCTGTGCTTCGAGGCTGGGGCTGATGTAATTTCCCTTGTCGGCAAAACCATGATGCAGCCGAATCAATTGTGCGGGGTTGGCGGTCCCTAAAATAAACTCACCGGTGGATGACATCGCCAGCGCGGAAATCTGCTGGGGTTCCAAATCCACCAGGCGAAGTGTTTCCTGAGCATCGGTATCGATACGGAAGATCATGCCCTCGTTGCCAGTGGTCACCAGCAGGCTTCCCTGATGCTGGGCCAGTTGGAGAATCATGGCTGTTTCGCGGAACAGCTCAGTCACAAAGCCGTGCGGATCAATTCGGTACACAGCATTGCCCTGATGCATACCGCCCATCCCCGGTTCCATGCCGGACATCATGCCAGCCATCAATTGGCCACGCATGGCTCGCTGCATCATGCCCGGACCATCGGGCTGGTCAGATCCATTGAAGCCATCCGCTTCACCGGGCGTATCCATACCATCAGCATCAGCAGGAATAAAAACTCCAACGGGGGGCGGCGCATCCTTGGGGGCATCAGGTTCGCCATCGGGCTGGGGCCGAGGTTGAGGCTTTTGCAGTTGCTGCTGAATCACTTCCCGCAAAGGGTCGGCATCAGGGGTCGAAGCCGGGGGCGTGCGACTTGAGTGTTGTGCCGTGCTTTGATTCATGTGCGGAAGCATTTGGCTTGGCTGATTGATCGGTCTCATGATTGAGGCCGGGGTTTGGGGATCTGGGTGCAGTCTTGGGCGTAACGGAAGGAGCATCGCCTTGTGCGGGGGCATCTTGATCCTCCATCTCTTCCAGTCGGCCCATGGGCATGGTGGTGGCATCAGTCATCCGTCCCGGCCGAGCCTGGTTAGCATCCGCAGTGCCGACGTACACCGTGCCATCAGCCTGCACCAGAATGGCTCCGATTTCCGGTTCCTGGGCATCTAGCAATACAAATATTTCAAACTCGGTGGCAGGTGGTTTGGGTGGTGTCAGTCGATAAACTAGCCCATCGGTATCCGTGCCAAGGTACATACGCTTCTGACCATCGCTGCCCAGACAAAGCAGGTTGTTTTGCTTGGCGTGGAAAATTTCCCGCACGCCCTTGGGGTACACCGGTTGGGTTTGCGCAGGCTCTGTCGAAGTCGCAATTTCGGATTTTGTATCTTGGATTTCGGATTTGTCGGAGTTGGGGGATGATTGAGGTTTAGCGTCAGTGGTGGACTTGCTTGTTGATTCAGCCTTGTCCATAGCAGGCTTGGTTTGAGGTTCTTCTGCAGAGGCTTCCGCAGTGACTGGTTCAAGTTCAGCGAGAGTAATTTCAAGCAATCGGCCTTGGATGCCTGTGGCCAGATAAACCTTGCCATCGATTACCAGCACATCCCACAGATAACGAATGCCTTCAAGCTCCACCAAGGTCCGGCTTTCACCACTTGAAGAAAGGGCAAGCAATCGGCTGGGTTCCCCGCTGGCAGCTACCAGCAGGTTATCTTTGTCTAAAGCTGTCATGGCAAAAATCTGATGCTCGGGCAGGTTCAGCAGGGTTTCAAATTTCTCCCCCGCCAGCTTCAATACCTGACCTTCAGGGCCGGCTGCCAGAAAGGTTTTGTCGCCCAGATTCACCACCCGGTTCACCATCGTCAGCGGGTCAGGCAGTTCCCCCAGTTTGCTGGTACCTGATGCCAGCTTGATCTGGTTGAGGTTGGTAATGACGGTTGCTTCGGTCTTGCCCTGTGCGAAATCCGCCTCGGTACTGTTCACCCATTTTCCGGGCTTGACCGCGCACACAGGGCTCACACAAATTGCCAGCAACAATCCTGCGGTGATCTGATGAATCGGTAGCGACTTCATAACTTATGCAATCCTTATGGGAGTAAACTTTTTTTGGATTTAGTACTAATCGCTGCAGGCAACTTCATACGAGGTACCGGTCCAATTCAGCGGGCTGGCGTTTCTTTTTTAACCTGAATGGCAAGCATCAGTGAACCCTGAACCACTGCTTCCATCGGTATGATTTTCTGGGTCCATGACCCCATGGGGCTGACGCTGGTGCCCGAGGGGGCAGTGAGCATCGCCCGCCGACTTGAGGGCAAGAGCGGCAACTCGGTGCGCCCAACCGCCAAACCTTCGCCGGGCACTGTCATGGACAGATACAACGCATCATCCCGTAATGTTGCCAGTTCCTGCAACGATTGCAGCACATCCTCGATGCGTTGCAATTGGGATCGGTGCGGACGAAGGTCCATCATCTGCGAATGATAAGTGCTGGCATCGCCCAGCATGAGCTGATAACTACCATCGGGCAGATTGGCTGGCAGCGGGAATTCCACGCGACGGGTGAATCTGGGTTTGCCAAAGGGTTGCAGTACCAGTTGAATGATCACCGTTTGACCGGGTTTGAGCTGGGTTTGTTCCACCCGGGCCTGAACCAGTGTCAGCACCTCGATGCCCGGCTTGACCCCGGCACCTGCACATCTGCGTTTTCCAGCATCAGGGATTGAAACCGGATTATCCGACAGCATGATCATGGGCATGAGCAACTCAAACAACAGGGACATGGGCGAGCGCCGGGTGCTATTGAATTCAATTGAAGTTTATGTCCGCCGGTGAAGGTGAGGGATCCGTTGACATGCAGAGTGTTTTCAGCGGGCAGGCCGACTTCTGCCACCATGCTTTCGGCCGTGACGATGGCGGCGATCATGGGCGTCATTTGGCGATGCTGGACCACCTGGTACCGATAGGTGCGATTGGCACGATCCGGATGCTGTACACTGATCACCACCGGTGCGGTGGCATATCGCTTTTCACCCAGCCCCAGCACTGCGGAGCTTTCATCCCGCACGATGGAGCCGACCAGATTCCCGCTGCCTGCCAGTTTGAAGCTCGATAGATGCGAGGGCACTACATAATGCACAAAGCCGCTGGCCATGGGCAGAGCCGTGGCCCCATCCCCGAACATCGGGTGACCAAAAGGCCAGCACCTGTCCATCAGGCAGCACTTCCGTCACCGTACCCGAAGCGGAAAGGTCCATGTCCCCGAATGCCAGAGGTATTGACAATATGGAGCCGGGAGCGAGCTGCAACTTGCTGAGTTTAATTTCCACTGGTGGGCGACCAATGGGCATGCCCGCAGATGCAGCCATCGGCAGTAACCCGTGCGCTTGCATCAGGGGTGACATGGCTTGTGCAATCGCTG
>JAAUTM010000101.1 GCA_012031455.1 Phycisphaerales bacterium | reverse complement strand
ACGTTGACTTGATACAGGTGTTACGCGGTGCCGGTGGTCCTCACCGAAACGCTTCGTGCGCCTGGCCCTTCTTGTAGGGCCCGAACGTGTTGACGTACACATCGGTGTACAGCTCTTCGATCGGCATCTCGGGGCTGTTTTCGGCGAACTCGACGGCTTCTTTGGCGATCTGCTTGGCGGTGTTGTCCAGCGTGTCGATCTGCGCCTGCGTGGCAAGGTTGTGTTCGATGAGGTAGTTCACCAGCCGGTTGATGCAGTCCTGTTCTTCGTACCCGCCGACCTCGTCTTTGGTGCGGTACTTCTGGGGGTCGGACATGGAGTGACCCTTGAAGCGGTACGTCTGGGCATCGACGAAAGCCGGTCCGCCGTAGTCATCATCCGCCCCCAGCGCCTTGCACCTGCTGCCGCGCATCCCATCCGCAAGGGTTTTGAAGGTGTCGTACACAGCCAAAGCGTCCATGCCATCCACCCGTGCGAATTTCATCCCGTAAGCAGCCGCCTTGACGGAAAGGTCATCGGCCATGCTGGTGCCACGGGCGATGTGCGTACCCATGGAGTACTGATTGTTCTCGACCACGAAAATAATCGGCAGCCGCCAGATTGCCGCCAGATTCATCGCCTCATGCACCGCACCCTGATTGAGCGCCCCATCCCCGAAGTAGCAGATGGTGACGCTGTCCTTGGCGAGGTAGGTGGTGGCAAATGCCAGGCCGACGCCCAAGGGTGCTTGTCCGCCGACGATGGCGTGGCCGCCATACATGTGATGCGGGGCATCGAACATGTCGCATCGACCCGCCCTTGCCCTTGGCGCAGCCGGTGATTTTGCCGTACATCTCCGCCATGCAGTAATTCGGGTGCATCCCGCGTGCCAAAGCGTGGCCATGGTCACGGTAAGCCGTGATGATCGGGTCATCAGGCTTAAGGGCAGCAATGGAACCCACGGCCACGGCTTCCTGCCCGATATAGAGATGGCAAAATCCGCCGATTTTTGCCTGCTGATAGCTCTGTGCGGTACGTTCTTCAAATCGTCGGATCAGGATCATCTGGCGCAGCATTTCCAGCAGCGCAGGAGCATCCAGAGAATCGCTTGGGCGTACATCCGTGTTGGGGCTGGTCACAGTGGTCATGCATCCGCACCTGTCTGGTAAAGGTCGGTCAAGGAAAGATCGCCCATGAATCGCCAACATCAGGAGCGAGCCATAGCGAGCGAAACCGACGAAAGTCTAGGAGCGTTAAGTTGCTACAGCAAGTTAGGCAAGGCTCTTCTGAACAGCAACAGTGAAACTTCATCAAAATCATGTCGCTTTGTTCATACATCGGCAATCGGTCCAGCAGTATTTCGAGTTTTAGGACCTTGCCTCATCAAACAACTATAAAAAGACTTCACGTCGCGTACCACGATAAATAGCCTGTTTGAACGCAATGAATCCTGAGTAGCACCCACAATTAATAGCCAAGTTTTCCACATTTCAGATATCTTTAATATTTTTCTTGCATCGTGGTGGAAAGTGGGGTAAATTCCCATAATCTACTTGAGAGTGGTAGATGGGTTCATCAGTATGGGGTTTGTATGCCTTGGTCTTTACAGGAACTTTCGAGCACGCGATTGATGCCAAGCACCGGTTGGCGATCCCAGCCGAAGTGCGAAATCTGTTACTGCGCGAGGCTCCGTCCGGACTGCCCGGGGTTGATGGGGCGATACCCCTTGCGTTGTATGTGACGCTGGGTGATGGGGCCTTGTGTCTGTACACCGAGGCCGAGTTTGAAAAACGGGCCAAGGAACTGGATGAAAGCGAACTGGATGCGGATGAACTGTTGGAATTCGAACGGATGATGTTCAGCAGCGCCAACCGGGTGGAATTGGACGCGCAAGGCCGGGTGCGTATCCCGGACAATCTGCTCAAGGATTCAGGGTTGGGTACGGAAGTGGTGCTGATCGGCGTGAAGGACCACCTGGAAGTGCGGGACCGTGCAGCTTGGAAGGCTTATGTGCAGGATGTGCTCACACGCAAGCCGGGACTTTTGATGAACCCCCGCAGAGCCATGCGTGCCAAAGCCAGTGGGACGGGTGAGTCGGTGAGTCGGTGAATCGGCAACGTGGCATCCGGTTGGGTTTAGCGACGCACCGCAGGTGCGACGATCGGCTCGATAAATCGCAAATTATCCCTAACAGGGATATGAAGCATTGCCCCGAGGATTGGGGCGAAACCCGGAAGGAACCGGGTAGCAGCAAAGGTTTGGAGCATTCGATCTTGGCGAAGGAGGAACGGAATCGCCCCCATGTGGGGAACGACCGACACCGCTGAGCGAATTCAAGGATGAGTTCGCAAAGACAGGTCGCCGGGTACGCATCAGTGAGTGGAAGTCCTAGCGAGTTCCGCGCACGCTCGGCTTAAGTCGTTCCTTCAACGTGGAGTCCTTCGCTGACGATTGCTGATCAGTTCCGGCAAGGCGGCCGGGCTGATCCATGCAGACCCATGGACGGGTTTGCTTTTTGATCGATAGTTGTGCCGACTTACGGACGAGCTCGGCCAACTCTTTTCATTTCCCGCAACAACCGGTTTAGAACGGTTGCAGGTGTAGTTTTTTACTTCGCCGAACATACTTAATGCCACGTAGCAGTTGATAACACTTGAAGTAGTTTGCGCCGAACAATAGACCACTCAGTTCGTTATAATTACTACTTCTTTCCGGAGTAGCCCATGTCCATCCGTGCCCTGCAAGCTAAAATCTTCTGCAATCACAACACCCTTGATTACCTCTGGCAAACCCATTGCGTTTTTCACCAGCGTCTTCCGGAAATGCTGGCGATACTTTTCAATATGTATCGTGGCCAAGCTGGCTCCACGGCCAAGCAGCGCGACCTCTACCAACGAATAGCGCGTTTCATCCTCTCCTGCCCCGCTCAGAACGCACCCTATCTTCTGAATGCCGTTAGCATTCCCAAGTGGAAACCCAATTCCGCCAAAAAATACAAAGTCAAAATGAAAGACGCCACCGGCCAAACCGTCGAAGTCACCGGCGAAGCTTGGGCTGACGAAGCAGTTAAGCTCCTAAGCCAAAAAACTCTACTCTACGATAAAGCAAAATTGCTGGGCAACTTGCCCTCCTGTATGCAACAAATTGTTTCCCGTGAAGCCGTCGCCGTCATCAGTGGACATCACGCCCTGATCGAACTTTGGCAAACCAACCATGAGCAATGGTGTCAAGATAAGACCAAGTGGGAATCTGATACCGAGCATCAACTCTATCTCGCCCTTCGTCCTCGTTTTGATGCCTTTGAGCAATCCGTAGGCGGCCAAGCATCCAAACGTCGGGGACGCTGGCATCTCTATCTCGACTGGCTCAAAGCCAACCCCGATCTTGCAGCTTGGCGCGGTGGCCACCCGTTGGTTCATCCCCTGTCTGAAGATGCCCAAAAACGCATCAAAAAGGCTAAACCTTGGAAAATCCGCTCGGTTGAAGCCCAGGAGTTTTGGAAAGCCAACCCTGAGTTATACGCGCTGGATCGATTGCATGGTGAATACGAAAAGAAATTTGTCCGCCGTCGTAAAACCAAACGACATATCGATGGTTTTGATCATCGTCCCACTTTCACACAACCCAATCCCGTCCACCATCCTCGCTGGTATTGTTTTAACGCTCCTCAAACCAACCCCAAAGGTTACTGCGAGCTTCAACTTCCCACCGCTGCCGACCGCTTCGGTCGGGTCCAACTGCAACTGATTACCGGCAACAAAGCCCAATCCGCCGAATACCCTTCTGCCTGGGTGCCCATTGCCTTCCGTGCCGATCCCCGCCTTGCACAGTTTCGAGAATGCTCGATTCAAACCACTTATGGCAAGGGAAAAGCCAAGGGCAATACCAAAACCAAGTCGGCCTACGAATATTTCGATGCTCATCTCCAGCAGTGGCGCCCTGCCACCATCAGCAGTGTCAAACTCGTTTTCCGTGACATCCGCTTAAACCCCGATGGTTCGCTTAAGTCCGCCACCCCTTATTTGATATTTACCTGTGATGTGCAAGACCTGCCCCTGACAGACCTCGCCGCAAAAATCCAATGGTCAGAAACCGGACAAACCACCAAAGCCGGAAAACCTCGAAAAAATCGCAAATTACCCGATGGCTTGATCGCATGTGCCGTGGACTTGGGCCTCCGTCATGTTGGCTTTGCCACCCTCTGCGAATACAACAATTTACAATGCCGTGTGCTCCGCTCCCGCAGCATCCACCTCGATGCCCAAAGTACCGGTCCAGACCTTGCAAACCTGGCTCGACATAAACGTAAACTCAGCCAGCTCCGTCAGCTCCGTGGTAAACCCATTCCTGATGAGGAATCCCACATTCACCTTCAAGATCACATTACCCACATGGGCGAAGATCGTTTCAAAAAAGCTGCTCGTGCCATCCTCAATTTCGCATGGAACACCGATCAAACCAAAAGCAAAATCACTGGGCAAGTGCTGCCACGCGCGGATGTCATCATTCTGGAGTCACTCGCAGGATTCATTCCCGATGCGGAAAGGGAACGGGGCATCAACCGCGCCTTGGTCGCTTGGAATCGCGGCCAACTGGTCGAACGTTTCAAACAATTGGCTGAGAATTACGGCTATAAAGGTCGCGTCTTTGAAATTCCCCCGCACGGCACATCACAGGTATGTTCAAAATGCGGTGCTTGGCCGCCGAGTATTCCATATGCTGTGCCCCTGATACCGGGCAGCCCGACATACACTTTGGCTGGGTGGAAAAACTATTTGCCTGTCCAACTTGCCAATACCGCGCCAATGCCGACCACAATGCCTCGCTTAATTTACATCGCCGATTCCTTCTGAACGATGCAGCAGTGCAAAGCTTTTTTGATTGGACTCGGCAACCAGATACAAAAAAACAGCAGGACCTTCAGACAATTGAAAATCAACTGCGTCAACCTTTGCGAATCATGCACGGGCTTAGTTCCAAAGATATCGCATCCATCGATACACCGTTTTAGCGTTTTGATAGAATGCTTAGTGGAGCAAGTGCGGTGTAGCGCCCGTGCCATCAGGGTGGTACAGCCAGCCTGATTGCCAATAGCTGTCGCAATCTGTGTGTCAATACGTGCTGACGTGCCTCGGCCTGCGGGCCTTGGCCGATACAAGGGTGATGATGCAAATCACCGGCGGCGGCACGGACCCCGACAGCATCATTCAGTTTCGTGTGCGCAGGCGCTCCTTGACAAGTTGGCGAGAGGTCCGGTGGTGAGCCAAAGCCGGGAACCGCTCGAATCTTCAATTCCAGCAAGACTTAAGCAGTATTTCGTCAGTTTCGAAACGAGGCCGGAAGTCAAGGTAAAGCAACCACTCGCAGAATGGCTTACAAAAGCTTCGCTGCCTATGACTTGCGAGAACCGCTGCCTCATCGCCTCACACGCCATGAATGATGGACACCGCCGGACTCGTGATGGATGGCGTGGTGGGGATCATTGTTTATTCCGGGGCAGTTGCGTACTCTTTCACAGCAGCCATCGTCCGTGTTATTCCGCCATCGCTGGCGGGCATCCTGGTATTGCCTCCCGGTCAACCGGATGCCCGTCACGCATGGCCAGCCCCAGCGCCATACGAAGATCGTGCGGTGTGCATCAGCTTCGCCGGGCGTGACTACTTTGGGTTTGGTTCGCCATGCGATGGTCGGTGCAATAGCCATGAATATAGACATGGCAAAAAGTTTGATATATACCATGGTCAATCTCCTAGTTTGATAGTATTGCCACGCATAAACCAGCGGGCCGCTTCCTGTGCGTCGCACTCAACCCAATCATCAAACGCAAGCACGAACTTGTACCACTTGCTCATTTCGTTTTTCCCGCTGGCAATACACCCCGTCACGAACACACGGAATGCGTTCAATTTTTTCCAGGTCCAAAGCACGCGCCCTTTCCAGGGCCTCAAGCCGCGCCTCGTAACGGGTGATCCGGGCACTCACGTGCCAGACCAGCCACATCCCCGACAGCGCCACCGCAGCCGGAACCAGCGTTTGACCGTCAACAATGAATCGGTCACTCTCCGCACGGGTGTTCGTCGCTTCCATCGCGCCGTAACACGCCACAGCAAACGAGCCAATCACCAGCACGG
>JAAUTM010000100.1 GCA_012031455.1 Phycisphaerales bacterium | reverse complement strand
AACTGCGCATCCGATGGGCCGCGAGCCAGTTTGCCAGCCAAAGGGGGGATCACCCATTCCTGCATCGGCAGAGCCAGCAGACTCAATATGCAGCCCGCTACCAACACCGGCAGAGCTACCCGGTACAGACTTATTCCCCCGGCGATCATGCCCAGCAGTTCCCCTGTCCGTGACAAGGCTGTGAATGTGAACCCCATCGCCCCCACCGTCGCCAGGCCACCCATCATGACAAACAGCAAAAACATATTCGGGAAGTAAAAATCCGCAATGGTGTAGAGGGTACCCGACAGCACACCATCGAACGGGGCATGACGTGGACCGATGAACTCATCAATGTTCACAATCAGGCTCACCACCACAATCATCAGCAACATCACCAACAGCAGAATGATGTAGTTGAGCACAAAGCTGCGCAGAATGTATTTATCAATCAATCGCATGAGTCTTGATGTCCCTGCTCATTAATGCCTTCGCAACAGCATGAACTGCCAGCCCAGTACACCGGCCAGGGCGGCATTCCCCAGCCAGATTGTTCCCGCACCTACGGTCAGCGGCAGACGGGTATCCATGCATACGGACCGACCTGCGTGCGTCATGATGACCACCAGCAGCGTCAACATGAAACTCCAGAAATACACCACCAGCGGAGATCGCCCTTGCATACGGATCGCCAGCAGCGCCCCCAGTGTCAGCACCAACAGACAGGTCACTGCGCTGGCTCCGCGAATATGCAACTGGCTGGATAATTCCCGCAGCAGGCGTACCGATTCATCCTGCAACTGCATCAGTGCCGTGACGACCCGGTTGTCATGGGGATGATTCTGCTGGGCAATGGATCCAAGTGTTTCCAGAGGGGCTTGCTGATGCACATTCGAAATCGACTGAGGCCAGCGCAAAGCTGGCAATGTCAATGTCGCATGCTCAGTTCCCCGTCCGCTGGATCGCGGGTCCAGCACTCTGGTATTGACCAACTCGATAATCGCCCAAGGCTCCATGTCGAATTCATCCTGGCGTGCCCCGATGCGTACGGACTCGGCGATGAAATGGCGCACAATGCCGCCGGAACGGGTCATTTCTATACGCACCGCGCCAGCTTGGTTCCCTCTGAGGTCCAGCCCGTTTTCCGTCCGCGTGAATCCCGTGGCATAAATCCGGTATTGCTCCTCGCCCATCCCCATCAGTTCCACGACCTGGCCTTCCTGCTTGAGCGATGCTTCAATATTCAAAATGAGTTGCGAACGTGCCATCGCCCGAAGCAGTTGCTGTCTGGCCCGTGACACCCGGTCAAAACGATCAGGATTGGCAGCCAGTTGGCGAAGTTGATTTCGGCTGAGAAACTGAGGCCGGTCTCGCAATGAGGTGTCGATCGGCAAGGCTGCCCATTCTGATTGGCGAACGTACAGCAGATCTCCGCGCAAGGCATCGTAATAGGAGACATCTTCCAAATAAGCTGTGGCAAAGGTACGCCGACCATCACGAAACAGATAAATGTTGGCGGTGCGGGCTGTGCCCTCCCGTACGATCCGTGATTGGTCACCGAGAATGCCCACCGCTGCGTTCTGAAGCACGATGGCGCGAAACGGCGGAACCCGTGAGCCGGCATCGAGCACCCGCTGAATTTCCTCCGTGGTGGGCTGATGCTCCACCGCTGAATCGGCGTAGATCACCGTCCGTCCGGTCTTGAAAGCCTGACCCTGTTCCAATTGATTGACCATCACCCGGATGATGTCCTTCTGGATCACTGCTGCTGCCTGCTGGTTGAAGGCCGGGGCGATGGAATTGGACAGATGAAACAATCCGAGCATTAGCAGCAATCCCAGATACAGCACGGGAAGAAACAGGGACAGATAACTGAGTCCCCCGGCGGAACAGGCCATGATCTCGTTGTCAGCCGTCATCCGCGAAAACACCAGCGTGGATGCCAGTGCTGCTGCAAACGGCAGAGCAAACTGCAACATCGTTGGAGCCATCAGCGCCACGAAGCGTAATAACGCGCCCGGTTCAAGAAATCCATCAATCAGGGGTTTGATGGCTACGGCTGTGCTCACCAGCAGCACCAGCACAAGGGAGGCCATGGCCAGCAGTTTGATCAGTTCCACCACAATAAATCGGTACAACGTCCAAGGCATCGGTACAGTGTAAGGCTTGCATGTCCCTGTGAGAAATACGCTTTGCACCAAACTCGATGGCTATAATCCTCCACACCAATGCGGAGAACAAACCATGCGATTTGAAATACTCATGACCATATTGCTCACCATCATCAGCACCCCGCTTCTAGCTCACGAAGCTCATGCCACCACCGAGTCCACGGAAGAACAGGTATCCATCCAGGTTGGCCAGCCTGCCCCTGCGTTCACCCGTACCGATCAGCATGGACAGGAAGTGTCCCTGTCTGAATTTAAAGGTAAATGGGTGGTGCTTTACTTTTACCCCAAGGCTGACACCTCCGGCTGCACCATGCAGGCCTGCGATTTCTCCGATGGCATCGAAAAGTTCACGGAGCTCAGTGCAGTCATTCTGGGAATGAGCCCTGACAGCGTCGAGGATCAGAAAAAGTTTGCCGAGAAACACAAGCTCAAAATCACGCTGCTCTCAGATACGGATAAGCAGGTCATGCGCATTTATCAGGCCATCAAGGATCAGAATCGCCCGGTGCGATCGACGGTGATTATCGATCCGCAAGGCAACGTTGCCCACCATTGGCCTACCGTCACGCCCCGCGGCCATGCCGACATGATTCGTAAAAAGCTCGATGAGTTGCGTGCGGCGAACGAAAAACCAGAATAATCCCCCTCCAACATCGATGAATGCAATGATTCCGAAGCCCACGCCGAATCGGTGTGGGTTGTCTTTCACGCCCTCACTTCTGCAATGAGCTGATAAATTCCACAGCCTTGCGGATATCCATCACCCTGTTATCACCATGTTCACGTTCGATGACTAAATCGCCTGCAAAGCATCCCTCCCGCAGCACCCGTGTAAATGCCTGCCAATTCACCGCTCCCTCTCCGACAGCGACCTCGCTTCCCCATTGCAAGCCCGGCTGTGAACTGCTGACCGCATCCTTGATGTGTACCTGCCTAACCCATGGCATGAGTCTGGCAAGGGCATCAACAGGGTCGCCTTTCCCATAAAGAATCATGTTGGCAGGATCGAAGTTCACTCCCAATTTCACATTCCTTCGGTCAAAGGCCTGAAGGAAACGTATGAGCGTGTCAGCCGACTCCTGCCCGGTTTCCATCAGCATCAAACAGCCTTGTGCTGCGAACAACTTCGCCAATTGCGCGGTGCGGTCGAGTAATTTGATTGCATGGGGAGCTGCAAGGTCGTGCGGGATGAAGCCGATGTGCCCGGATACGATTTTCAATTGAAGCTGGCCAGCCCACAGCGCCATTTTCTGCAACCATGACCAGTTTTCTTCCCAAGTCTCATCAGGGATCAATCCGCCAGTGCGCTTGATGCTCTCCAGAGTGCGATAATCCTCACCGATAGTGCTGAACATGCCCGACGCGATGCCGATGCCCGCCCGTGCCAGTTGCCGGGGCACATCGCTCCAGACTTGGGGTTCAAGCACCAGCGGCTTGAGCGCCAGTTGTACCCTTGAGAGACCCGTATTGCAGACCTTTTCTACCAAATCCGCAGGTGACTTTGGCTTGAGTGACCAACTGCATACCGCCAGTGATTTCGTATTTGATGGAGTCATGCTGTTGATATTTGAAAAGTCAACATGCCATTCAACGTCTGCGCCGGGCTATAAGTAGATCCGACCTCTTGCCTCGCAGCATATTCTCCAAACGTTCTGACTCCTTCTCCGCCTTGTCCACATTTTTCAGTGCAACTTCCCTGCGCTGGGATGATTTGATCTTGGCGTTCTCAGCCTGGGCATCTTTCATACGGGTCTGATCCACTGCCTTCTGAGCGCTGATTTGTTCCTGACGGGCCTCTTCCATGGCCTTGACTGCTGACAGATACTCCGGGTGTTTCTCAACATTTTCAAGTTGGGTTTTACTGGCTATTTCCATACGGGATTTGAGTTCTTCGAGTTTCTTTTGAACTGCGGCAGCCTCTTTGTCGTTTTCCAGCGCGTCCCTTTCCATGCGGACGATCTGTGACTCCAGTGTTGCCAGGGTATTGGCAGCGATTAAACGCTGTTCTGAATTCAATCCGCTGTGCTTCGGGGTCTGCACGCAATCGCGCATCCCCAAGCAGCGTTTGCAACCCCTGGTATTCAGCTTGTTCGGAAAGTGCTAGCAGTACACGAGCCTGCTGAGCCTCCCAATCTCGCTGCGTCAAATCCAGCAGTGTTTTTAGTTGTTTGAACTCCGGCTCCTCCTGCTGCTTTTGCAGTACCTTCTTTCGGGTGTCCTCGCATTGGACCTGAGCTTCCACAGCTTTGGCACGGGCAGCATTAAATTCTTCTTTTACCTGATTGCATTCACGCTGCGTTTCTGCCGCCTTTTCCTCAGCCTTTTGATGGGCCTCGGTCAATTCCTTGACCTGTTCCTGATAGCTTTCCAATCGGGATTTATTGGTTGCAATCAACTGCTGAATCTGCTCGATGTCTTTTTCAATGCGATCGATACTCCCGCCGGGATTATCCAGGTCTGCCACGCTGGGCGATGCACCCCCGCAAAGCAGTGCCCACAACGCTACCCATACCAGTGAATAATTCTTCATGTTAACGCTCTCGTATAAATCGCCCCCTCATGGTTCAGTCAATAACACACAACAGCTTGTTCCGTCCCCCCTCACAGAAGATCAACTATCATCATTAATCACAAAGCGTCATGCAATACTCATACTTCTGGAAGGTTCAATCGTTCCATACGATCGCCAGCGTTCCAGCCATGGCCATGGATGTAATCTATTATCGACAAAACCCGTCCCGGGTTTCTGTACTTCCAATAATTCCACCACTCCCCTGCCCGAAGCGACGCAACCGCCATCCAGAGTTTGGCCCGGTTGTTTGTCGGTGGAAGTCGCCAAATGTTTTGCATCCCCCCCCCTCCCGCTCCGTGTTATCAACCACCCTGGCGCGTCGCAGCAGCAATTCCTGCTTGCTGCCATCCCGCTGGTGATGCAGCAGAACTCTTACCCCCGGCCAAGGCGTTAACCCATGAATCCGTGCCACCACTTCCGACGCTGTTTTTGTCCAGTCCACAAAACCATCGGACTTGCTCAATTTGGGGGCTTTGCTCGCTTTGGCTCTCATCCTGTACTTGGCCATACAAGGTGCCTGCCTCATGCTCGGTCAGCACCCGACCCACCGCCTCTGGCCCCATCAGCGCCAGCCGATCGTGCAGTTCCCCAGCCGTCTCGTGCGGATCGATCTTTGTGGCAACCATGTCCATACACCAGCCCTGCATCCATGCGCTGTGCCAGGCCGATCACGGACAACCCGTTTGTGTTTCCCCCTGAATCATCGCCCAGTTTATCGGAGCTGCACCACGGTATTTTGGCAACAGGGATGCATGAAGATTGATGACCAGCTTGCCCCCGGCCTCGATCACTCCGGGCGACAACTTTTGCCCAAAAGCAATCACCACCGAAGCCTCAGCCCCGATACCCTTGAGTGTTTCAATGAATTCAGGGGTGTTCACATCCTCACTGCGAACCACCTGCAAACCCGCCTTTAGCGCAAATGTCGCAATCGCTGTTGGAGTGAGTTCCCGCTTGCGACCCGCTGGCTTATCCGGTTGTGTCACCACCAAACCCACATCATGTTGCTCATGCAACCACCTGAGCGTAGGCAATCCAAATTCACCCGCACCAAAAAAACAAGTTGCATCAATTTACTCTCATGCCCCCATCAACGATTGCGTTCCAAATCCCTGAGTTTCTTCTCATTGGCAAGCCGGTCCATCGGAGCCATGCGGTCCACGATCAGTACCCCATCGAGGTGATCGGTTTCATGCTGCCATATACGGGCAGGCAGTTCCGCCGAGGTGAGTATGAATTCCTGCCCTTCCAAATCCAACGCCGTGATGGTGATTGCTGCAGGCCGTCGAATGAGTCCCGTGATATCCGGCAATGATAAACACCCCTCCTCACGCTCATCCGTTTTGCCTGCTGGGTTGACTAAGTACCGGGTTGATGAAAACCAGGTCATCCTTGGGGGTCACCCGT
>JAAUTM010000099.1 GCA_012031455.1 Phycisphaerales bacterium | reverse complement strand
GGCGATCATGAAGTGATTCAAGACTCCACCGGCGTGCTCATGCTTCGCAAAAAGCACATGGGCTCGATTCCGGTACATCTGGATCACACCCTCAAAGACCGGGAGAGCTGGGAAAAGCATTTCAAGTGGCGGCTCAATCCTGACAGCCCGGAGCGCATGCCACGCGATTGGGATGCGGCACGGAAAGTGTGGAATGATGAGGATTGTCCCTTTCCCCGCTCCATCGGCATGGGAAGTTTCTATGGCTGGATCCGTGACTGGATGGGCATGGAAAATGTCTCCTACCTGGTATACGACGACCCAGCTTTGTTTGAAGAAATCGTGGTCACACTCACCGATGTGAAAGTGGCGGTGCTTAAAAAGTTGTACGAGCACGGCGCCAAATTCGACCTTGCGACGATGTGGGAAGACATGTGCTTCAACTCCGGGCCGCTGCTGGCTCCGGAGCATTTCAAGAAATACCTCGTGCCTCAGATGAAACGGGTGACGGAGATTCTTTATGCGCATGGCTGCGACATCGTGTTTGTCGATTGCGATGGAAAGATCGATGAACTGGTCCCGCACTGGTTGGATGCGGGGGTCAATTGCATGTTTCCCATTGAGGTGGGCACGTGGGGCGCGGACCCGATCGAATTACGCAAGCGTTTCGGGAAGCAGTTGTTGATGATGGGTGGCTTTGATAAGCACATTCTGATGCACGGCCCGGCCGCCGATGAGATAAGGAAGTGAACCGCTTATTGCCGCTGGTCGAGGAAGGCGGGTACATCCCGATGCCCGATCACCGAGTTCCGCCGGATGTCACCTTTGAGAATTATCTGCATTACCTCCGCACCGCCCGACAGGTGTGGTGCAAGGGTATCAATCTCAAACCAATGGGGGAGTGTGTCCCTGTCAAGTGTTCATGAACCTTGTGGCGGCTTCTCGCGCGACTCCCCGGAAAGGGAATCAGGGTCATGGCGATGCTGCGGCGGATCATCGGGGGAGGGCGGCATGTCAGAGGAGCCGGGGGAACCGGGCGAGTCGGGGGACGGGGCGGATTGACGGCGATAGTGGTCGTAGGTGGTGGTGAGGGATTGAACCAGTCCGGGGAGTTGTCCAGCCGAGAGAAAAACCCGTGACGACACCGCGGAGTTGGGGAAAAACGTGGTCACAAAATCAAGGCAGAAATCGCTGGGCGAGTGCGAAATAATCAGCGCATTGGCAAAGGCCCCGCTCTGCACTTCTTCGGTAACTTTCAGATCGTCGTAAATTTCCTGAAAGCTGGGCGGGCGCGCCGGCTGGGGCGGCCGTGGTGGTTCCTTGGGGGCCCCATTTCTGTTCATACAGCTCAAGGTTCCGGCGCAAGGCGGCAATAAAGGAAGGTAGCTGCGAGGCAGGCACCACCACACGGGCGTTGACCATGTATGGCCGGGTGATCCGCTGCACGAAATCGAGAATGAACTCGCCCCCCACCCGCATGACGATGGCCCCGCTGGAATAAACCCCCCGTGCCACCCTTTCCGGGACCCGTGCCCCCCACCGAGGGGTGACGGAACTGCTGAATGGCTGGCTCATTGTCGTTCTGATCAGGTGCTTGTGACATGGAAATATCATACCCACTTGAACGGGTGAATCAGCGGAGCGAATCATGGGTTTGTTTGTGCAATAGTTCGATATTTAGCGACGCACCTCAGGTGCGGCACGAACAGGGACGTTTATCGCCGTGATTCGTCACATCTTGCATGGAACCATGACACATGACTGATTCGGTTCACCTCCCACGTTTATGATTCCTCTCTTTTCGGCGGTCACGTTTGAGGCGATTGCGTTCCTCTTTCACTTTCCGCGCCCTTCAGGCAGGGTTTGCCGACGTTCCTGCACAGGCTTGCCCACCTGTGTCACTATGACGATTCCAGATGCCGACGCACCGGGTTGACGTTGGCGATGCGCACCACATAGCGGTCGCCGATGCGGATCGACTTACCCGAGCGCATGGCCACCAGCGCCCCGGTCTGACGATTCAGCCGCCAGCGATCCGCAGGCCCGCCGGGCAGGTCGCTGGACTTGATGTACCCGTCCACCAAGTACTTATCCAATTGCACATACAGTCCATCGGAGGTGATGCCGGTGACGGTGCCTTCGTAATCCTCGCCCATGTGATGACGCAGTAAATCCAGCACCAGGTAAGTGCGCAGATCATCTTCCGCCCCCGAGCTGTTGCGCTCAGTCTGTGAGCAGTGCTGGCCCAGGGCACGCAGCGTATCTTCGGCAGGCATACGCGGGTCATCCCGCAGACGATTCACCATGAGCCGGGTTTCGGCCTTGCTTGTTTTTCCTCCCGCACTTGGCCTGCTCGACATTTCCGCCAGAGCATCAAGGTAGGCATCCAACCCGCGATGCACGATCAAATCGGGGTAGCGTCGAATCGGACTGGTGAAGTGTGTGTAATGTTCGCTGGCCAAAGCAAAATGGCCGATCAGGTCCGGTGCGTACTCTGCCCTTGAAAGGGTTTTGAGCACCGCCAGATGCACTGCATATTGAGCGGGCTTGCCACGTGTGCCATCGAGCAGTTTCTGCAAATCAAAACGGGTGGGCTTGGCAGGCAGATCGTGACCGGCCACCTTGGCGAAGCTGCGCATTTCCGAAAGGTCATGCACCGGCGGGTCGGCGTGCACCCGGCGAATCATCGGCAGGTCCAGCCGGGCAAACACCCGCGCCGCCGCCTCATTGGCCTCGACCATGAACATTTCAATCAGGGTGTGGGTGAAAGCATCATCCTCTTTCACAGCATCGACCACCCGGCCGGAATCATCAAACACCAGTTCCACTTCGGGCAAACCCAGCACGATCATGCCTTCCTGCATACGACGCTTGCGCAAGGTACGCGCCAAGTCGTTCATCTGTTTGAGGGCATCGGTGACAGGTCGGGAATATTTGGGTTCCGACCGGGCGTGCTTGATGGCTTCGCGAAGATCGCCTTCGATGAGTGCCTGAGATTCGAGGTAGGTCAGACGCTTGCTGGATCGGATCACGCTGCGGCAAAATGCTGAGACAGTTGCTGACCCTGGGCATCGTTAGGTCATGAATACCGACAGGCAGAAACGGTTGACACCTTCCTGCAGCGAGCACACGCCGTTGGAGAGAATCTCCGGCAGCATGGGAACCACTTTACGGGCAGATAGGTGCTGTTCCCGCGCTTGTAAGCTTCCTCATCCATGGCTGAGCCGCGTTTAACAAAGTGCGCCACGTGCGCGATGTGTACTCCCAGTTCCCACACAGCTCCCGGAAGTGGTGGGTGCGTTTCATCACGCTTGATGATGCTGGGGTTGTGGGCAAACGAATGCCCCAGGTCCAGACGACGAATGGAAATCGCATCGTCATAGTCCTTGGCATCGGGCGGGTCGATGGTGATGATCAGTTCCCCGGTGAGGTCGATGCGGTCAGCGGGGATGGTGCTGTCGGAAAAGCTTTGGGCTGCCATGCGTGCTTCTGCGACTACGGCATCGGGGAAGCCATCCTGCAAACCATGAGCGCGCATGACGCCAAGGGTTTCGACATCAGGCTCGCCCTGTTCGCCGAGTACCTCGACAATGACGCCCACAGCAGGCTTGTCATCCTTAGGGTATTCGAGCAGTTCGACGACGACCTTTTCGCCGGGCTTGGGGCCTGCGGAGCCTTTGGATTTGGTGTGGGCATCCCGGACAATGACCGGTTCGCGGATGGTTTGACCATCGACATCAACGACCCAGTGTGAGCCGAGTTTGCGGAGGTTGCCGACGAAGCGGTTCTGGGAGCGTTGGAGGATTTCAAGGATGCGGCCAATGAATGGCGACTTGGCTGTGCCGCCGGTGGCACGGTGCTCATCGCGTACCACCCTGGCGCGGACGCGGTCGCCGGTGAAGGCACCAAAAGTCATGTGGGCGGGGACAAAGAGGTCGCCATGCTCCACGGGGGATTCGGGGACGATAAAGCCAAAGCCACGTGAGGCTTTGCGGAAGATGCCGATCATCTCCCGGCCGGGCGGTGGCAGGGCGATGTCGTCCTGGGCACTGCGCAACACCTGGCCTTCGGAGGCCAGCTGGGCGACGGTGCGCTGAAATTCGTTAAGTTCATCGGGGGCGATGCCCAGGCTTTCGGCCAGTTCCTGAGCACGGGTTGGCACATACCGACGATCGGAGATGTGCTGGAGAATGCGTTTGGCAAATCGAGTCATAAAGATAATCCTTGTTTTATTGGGAGGCCCACACCTTTGGGTGCGGGACGCTGTTGAGAAGATTGACGGTGAAGTATCCGGGTCATGATCGGGGTCGACCAAGGTCCGGCGTGGTTTAAATAACATCGGCTGGGTGGGCTGGTATCAATTTGCGAATTCGGCGGGTCATGGGAACATCGCATAACAGTGGTGGAAGGTTTAACGGAACAGTCATCATAGGAAGCAACATGGCAACGACGCAGGACATTCTTCAGGCGGCCTCGGCACTGGGCAAAATGGTGGCTGAACACGAATCCGCCAATCGGCTGGAGGCAGCGGTGAAGCTGCTGCAGAACGATCTGGAAAGCCAGCGGCTTTTGACGGAGTTCAACAAGCTGATGCAGGCTCTGGCCCAGAAAGAGGCTGCAGGCAGGCCGATTGAGGTGTCGGACAAACGGCAACTCGAGGCGACACAGGCGAAGATTGTGAAGAACCCCACACTTCGGCAGTTTCAGATTGCACAGATGGACCATTTGGATTTATTGCGACGGATTGATGAAATTGTGTCCGGGGGTGGCGAGGTTGAGCCGCCGCAGGGCAACACCGTCGGGCCGGATGTGGTGAATCGCATTGGACCTGGAGGTTCGGGCGGGTCGCCTGCGGGCGGCGGGGGCTTTGGTTCGATTTTGACTGGTCCTTCGGGGATGATGTAAGCAGAATCATGTTATTTACGAATTAAGATCCTCTTCAGTTCATTGACTGATGGATAAAGGATTGTAAGGCCCAGGCATGGCCATGCCTGGGCTTTGGTGTTAATCGCGATAAAACTGCGCATTCTGAGGTGCGATAGGTTTCGTGAGCGAGGTATTTCCAAGCCATCACTGAGTCTTCAAATCTTCAGGTTTGATCAGCAGGGTTCGCGGGTCAGGGCTTTTTTCATGTCATCCTGAATGATGAGCAGGACAGTGTTCCATTGGCCTGTTTTGAGGGGTTCGCTGTAGGAGGGAAACTGACGGCCCAAGTCCTGAGAGCCGGTGAGCTTGCCAACGGTCCAGGGAAACCAGGTGCTTCCCATTTCCAGCACGGACTGGTATTCGTTGAGCAGATCAGTGGCTTTGGGCGGGTTCTTGACCATGACCGAAGCAGTGGTGTGGACGTAACGATAGAGCACCGCCAGTATCTGACGCAGTTGTTCACGGGTCTGGGCATTCAGGTGCATTCCCGCCAAGGGTGCGGGCGATTCGGCTGCACATATTTTCCAGAGCCTGCACTTCAGGCATCGCTGTTAACCCCGGATCGGCAACGTGGAATTCCACACGAGTGGTAAGCCCTTCGAGCAATTGCTTGCCAGCTTCGGGAATGTTGAGGTTGGACATGCCCATGAGAAGCGATTGCAGTACCAGACGATTGTCTTCACGCACGATGTGGCCGCGAGACGTTCGAGGATGGCAGTTTCCTGAGCGGGGTGAGTTTGCCCCAGATGCCAAGGTTGGCTGAAGCGCGACCGGCCCAATAACGAATGGCGGGGTTCTTATCCTGCAGACCTTTGACCACCACGGGGACGAGGCTCTGATCCAGCATCACACTGGCGACGATCATGGTATTGAGGCGGTTGATGATTCGTGGAGAAGCCAGCGGTTCGGTCAGCGTCGGCCCAACGATCCCGGCATAGACGGAGATGAAATTCGGACTGGGCTGACCACGCAGAGGTTCCATCAATCGGTCGCGTGCTTCCACCACGGCCAGGTCATCTTCAAGTTTGAGCCTGACCGACCAATGCTCAGCAAAGGCGCTCACAGCCTGCCTTTGATTGGCATTAAGCACATTGGGGGATGAAATGATTTCGCCGGATAATTTTTTCCGCTGTCTGCGCAAAGAGCAGCGAAGAACCGCAAAACCAAAACATAAGGATGATAGCCAACGACCCGCGGCTGAACCTCATGGGTCAACTCCAACACGAC
>JAAUTM010000098.1 GCA_012031455.1 Phycisphaerales bacterium | reverse complement strand
CGCCATAGACGATATCCTGCGCGGGGCTGATGATCGGGGCACCGTTGGAGGGGCTGAAGATGTTGTGCGTGGACAACATCAGAATATGAGCCTCGGCCTGGGCCTCGACCGACAGGGGCAGGTGGACAGCCATCTGGTCGCCATCGAAGTCGGCATTGAAGCCGGTGCAGACCAGCGGGTGAATCTTGATGGCGTTGCCTTCGACCAGCACGGGTTCAAAGGCCTGGATACCCATGCGGTGGAGCGTGGGGGCGCGATTCAGCAGCACCGGATGCTGGAAGATGACCTCTTCCAGAATGTCCCACACTTCCGTGTCGCGGCGTTCGATCATCTTCTTGGCGGACTTGATCGTATCGGCGTAACCATGTTCCTTGAGCTTGCGAATGATGAACGGCTGGAAGAGTTCCAGCGCGATCTTCTTGGGCAGGCCGCATTGATTGAGCTTGAGTTCCGGGCCGACGACGATCACCGAACGAGCCGAGTAATCGACGCGCTTGCCCAGCAGATTTTCACGGAACCGGCCCTGCTTGCCCTTGATCATGTCGGTGAGCGACTTGAGCGGACGGTTGGAGGAACCCAGCACCGGCCTGCGGCAACGGCCGTTGTCAAAGAGCGCATCAACCGACTGCTGGAGCATGCGCTTTTCGTTGCGGATGATGACCTCGGGGGCGTTGAGGTCCATCAGTTTCTTGAGACGGTTGTTACGGTTGATGATGCGGCGATACAGGTCGTTGAGGTCGCTGGTGGCGAAGTTGCCGGATTCCAGCAGCACCAGCGGGCGCAGATCGGGCGGGATGACGGGGATCACGTCCATCACCATCCACTCGGACTTGTTTTCGCTGCCACGGATCTGTTCGACGATTTTCAGACGCTTGGCAAGCTCCTTGATGCGCTGCTTGCTCTTGGTCTGCTTGAGTTCCTCACGCAGGTCGTTGGCAGTGGTCGCCAGGTCCATGCGAACGAGGATTTCCTTGACGGCTTCGGCGCCCATGTTGGCGGTGAAAGCGGAGCCATGAGCTTCGAGAGCTTTGCGGTATTCATCCTCGGTGAGCACCTGCTTGTGCTTGAGCGGTGTGTCACCGGGTTCGATGACCACGTAATCCTGGAAGTAAACAACCTTTTCAAGGTCGCTGGTTTTCATGCCCAGAAGGTTGCCCAGACGGCTGGGGGTGGACTTGAAGAACCAGATGTGGACGATGGGCGCAGCGAGGTTGATATGGCCCATGCGTTTACGGCGCACGCGCGAATGCGTCACCTTGACACCACAGCGGTCGCAGATGATGCCCTTGAACTTGGTGCCTTTGTACTTGCCGCAGGCACATTCATAATCGCGCTCGGGGCCGAAGATGCGCTCGCAGAACAGGCCGTCCTTTTCAGGGCGGTAGGTGCGGTAGTTGATGGTCTCGGGTTTGCGGACTTCGCCAAAGCTCCACGAGCGGATGTCATTGGGCGAAGCGAGGGTGATTTTCACCGCCGAGAATTCGTTGACGCGATCGTAAATGCCTTCAGCCATGGTATTGATACGCTCCGTGGTTGAGCGGACGATTGAATGAGTGAATCAGTCCTTACGACGAACACCTGAGGGGGGCGGAACCAAGGTTATATTCACGCCGCATTGATCTTCGATTTCCCTGCTGACCTGAGCCATGACATCGTAATAGCTGTACCGACGTATCCCGGCCGTCGAGGGTTTGACGCCGACGAACCACCAGTCCTGCTCCTGTCGAACGGATCGAGGTTCGACATCCAGGCGGTAATCCTTTGGCTGATGCATATCCAGTTTCTGCTGCACCAAGTTGATGATTTCCTCTTGTTTCATGGTACGAGCTCCAGACTTTCGAGAACGTATTCCATGTCACTGAGCGCCAATCGTGCGACCTCGTCGGAGAATTCCGCTTCATGGCGGTAATCCGCATCGATTCGTGCCTGATACAACCGGGCCAGTACATCCCGTAAATCATCCCGTTCCGCACGCGAAAGACCGACGAAATATTTTTTGATGAATCGACCGATCTGGCGGTGCGGTGGATGTTCGTTTCCGTTTTCAAACTCCAGGGTGTACTTACGCAATTCACAGGTAATCGCTGAAAAAGCCGCGTAGTATGCCCGGCTCACGGCACTGCGATGATTCTTCGCCTGTGCCAGCAATACCGCTGCATTGCGGTTCTTCAAACTCATATCCCGCCAACTGCTCATCATACACCCCCGAATTCATCACAAAATCGCGCCAGCGTCGGATTGGGATTTCTCCATGGTGATGTTCAGGCCCAGGCCCTTGATTTCGTTGCAAAGCACCTCAAACGCCACGGGCATGCCCGCTTCCAGCGTGTTGGTGCCCTTGATCATCGACTCGTAAATCTTGGTTCGGCCTTCCACGTCATCGCTCTTGACCGTCAGCAACTCCTGCAGGATGTAGGAAGCACCATAGGCTTCGACCGCCCAGACTTCCATTTCCCCGAAGCGCTGACCGCCGGTGCGGGCCTTGCCGCCCAGGGGTTGCTGGGTGATCAGGCTGTAAGGACCGGTCGAACGAGCGTGAATCTTGTCGTCCACCAGGTGGTGCAGTTTGAGCAGGTACATCTGACCCACGGTAGCGGGCTGATCAAACGGTTCACCCGTACGACCATCGTAAAGCTGAATCTTGCCCATCGGAGGCATTTCCACCAGCAGTTCGTTCAAGCCGGGGGCCTGGTTCTTTTCATCCAGTTCCTTCCGCCGATCCTGAACATGCTTATTGGCTTCCTTCACCACTTCCTCAATATCCAGTTCACTGGCACCATCGAAGATCGGGGTGATCGCCTGGAAGCCCAGCACGCCGCAAGCCCAGCCAAGGTAGGTTTCCAGAATCTGTCCCACGTTCATGCGCTTACCCACACCCAGCGGGTTGAGCAGCACATCCACGGGCGTGCCATCATCGAGGAAGGGCATGTCTTCCACAGGCACGATACGCGAGATCACACCCTTGTTGCCGTGACGACCGGCCATCTTGTCACCCACCGACAAGGCGCGTTTGGTCGCCAGATAAACCTTCACCATTTCCAGCACGCCTGAAGGCAGCTCGTCGCCACGCTTCATATGCGCCAGTTTGCGTTCTTTTTCCTTCTTGATGCCTTCGATACGGGGCCAGAACTGGCTGTAAATCGTCATCGCCTGTTCACGCGCCGCCTTGGAACCCTTGATCCAGTCCGATGAGAAATCGTTGATCTGCTCGGTCACCACTTCCGTGATGTCGCTGGCAGCCACTTTCTGCCGGGTCGAGGGATCCACCATCGGGGTCCCCGTCACTTCGTTAACCTGTTCCACCATCTGCTTGAACAGGTCCACGGCCCGACGATCCATCGACTGTTCATACTCACGCATTTCCTTGCGGAGTACTTTCTTCTGATCCTCAGTCATGTGCATGCGGCGGGAGAACCGCTTGGCACCGATCACGATGCCTTCGGTCCCGGCAGGCACTTCCAATGAATCGTTCTTCACATCTTCGCCAGCTCTGCCGAAAATCGCATGGAGCAGTTTTTCCTCAGGCGAAAGCTCGCTCTTGGATTTCGGGCTGACCTTACCCACCAGAATGTCACCGGGTTTGACGTAGGCTCCGATGCGGATGATGCCAGCTTCATCGAGCTTGGCAAGCATCTTTTCGGAAACATTGGGGATGTCACGGGTGAACTCTTCGCGACCCAGCTTGGTCTCGCGGATTTCCACATCGAATTCCTCGATATGGATCGAGGTAAATACATCCTCCTTCACCAGTCGTTCACTGATGACGATGGCATCTTCAAAGTTGTAGCCGTCGAAGCAGTTGAACGCCACCAGCACGTTCTTACCCAGTGCCAGTTCGCCCTGATTTGTGGCGGGGCCATCGGCGATGATCTGGTTCTTTTTCACCTTCTGACCCAGCGTCACAATCGGCCGCTGATTCAGACAGGTACGGTCATTGAGACCTGCGAACTTACGCAGTTCATATTCATCGGCGTTGTCCACGACAATGCGTTGGCTGTCCACGTACGTCACCGTGCCGGGGTTCCTGGCACGGAACAACATGCCTGAATACTTGGGCACTTCACGTTCAATGCCGGTGCCCACGCAGGGAACCTGGGTGACTACCAACGGCACGCCTGCCGCTGCATGTTGGAACCCATCAGGGCGCGGTTGGCATCGTCGTGTTCAAGGAACGGAATCAACGCAGCCGAAACACCGACAATCTGTTTGGGGCTGATATCGACGTATTGCACGTTCTCGCTGCCGACCTGTGCCAGTTCACCATCCACTCGTGCCAGCACGTTGCCCTTGGGCAGCTTGCCCTCAGCATCAATCGAGTCGGTGGGGGCGATGGTGGCCTTCATTTCCTCGTCAGCACGCAGGTACACGACGTTTTTCGGATCAGCCTTGCCATTTTTTACCACCCGGTAAGGGGTGAGCAGGAAGCCGTATTCATCGACCTTGGAATAAATACCCAGGGACGAAATCAGACCGATGTTGGTGCCTTCAGGCGTTTCAATCGGACAGATACGACCGTAGTGCGAAATATGTACATCGCGCACTTCAAAGCCAGCACGTTTACGATTCAGGCCGCCCGGCCCATGGCACTGAGCGTGCGTTCATGCTTGATCTGTGCCAACGGGTTGGTCTGATCGACCACCTGTGAAAGTTCGCTGCGCCCGAAAAAGTGTTCAATGGCACTGGAGATCGACTTGCTGTTGATCAGGTCCGCGATCTTGGCCAGTTCATCAGGCTCTTTCACACTCATGCGTTCCTGCACGGTGCGTTTGAGCTTGAGGAAGCCCTTGCGCATTTCCTCGACCGCCAGCTCATCGAGCGTGCGCAGCCGACGATTGCCCAAGTGATCGATATCGTCAATGTGGGCTTTGTTACGGTTGGAACGCAGGTCCAGCAGATATTTGACCACCTGTACAAAATCTTCGGAGCGAAGTTTCATTTCGCTCTCAGGGGTGTTGAGGTCAAACTTACGGTTGATGCGGAACCGGCCCACGCGCCCCAGACGGTAACGGTTTTCATCGAAGAACTTTTCGGCCACCAGTTGCCGTGCTTTATCGACCTGTGGCGGGTTTCCGGGCCGAAGCCTTGCATACAGCGCCAGCAGTGCCAGTTCATATTCACTGTAACCCGCAGTTTCGCTGTGCTGCTGTGACCATTCCTCGGCAATGGTGTTGAGGATCAGTTCATCATCCACATCAGTGATAACTTCAACGGTTTTCAGATTGGATGCAATCACCTTGTCAATCGCATCGCCAATGGCTTTGCCAGCCCCAACCATCACTTCGCCGGTCTGCTTGTCGATGATGTCGCCCACCGCCACATATTCGGGCTTGATTTCAGTGGTTTTGACGGTTTGCAGGGTGTAAAACGTGCGCAGAATCTTTTCCGTAGAGGAAAAGCTTTCGTCGATGCCGCGCAGGAACGTGGTGGCTGGAATCTTGGTGCTCTGGTCGATACGCATGACCAAGGCGTCTTTCTTGGTGACTTCCAGCTCAATCCACGAGCCACGCTCAGGGATGATGCGTGCCGAGTGGAGTGGACGATCGCCCTCGGAACTGACAATGGAGAAGTCCACACCAGGGGAACGGTGGAGCTGATTGACGATCACTCGTTCCGCACCGTTGATGATGTATTCCCCGCCACCCATCATGACGGGGATTTCGCCTAGGTAGATTTCCTCTTCAGGAATCTCAGCCACATCCTTGCGAACCAGGCGCACCCTGACCCTGAACGGCATGCCGTAGGTCAGGCGCAGTTCCCGGCATTCATCCGGGGTGTAGCGTGGTTGTCGAGCTTGTAGCTCAAGTACTCCAGCTTCATGTTCCCGTCGTAACTTTCGATGGGGAACACTTCACGCAGGAGTGATTCCAAACCAATCTTGACGTCACGCTTGTCGTGCTGTGCATCCATCTGCAAAACCGCGTGTAGGCGGTCTGTTGCACTTCGATGAGATTGGGCACGGGGAGCGCATCGCCATGCTTGGTGTAATCGCGCACGGTCGTCATGAGCATGGTTTCACCTCAACCAGGCTTTGAAATAAAGCTCGGGATTTAAGCAAAAAGTGTTGATATAACCAAGGGAGTGTCCCACGCCGCGAACGGGGTATTATAAGGGTGAAGCCGGTGCCATGCAAGTGGCGGGCCAGAA
>JAAUTM010000097.1 GCA_012031455.1 Phycisphaerales bacterium | reverse complement strand
TGGCTACCATCCGTGCCAAAATGCCTGATGCCATGATTCACGGCCACATGCCGCCGTTCCTTCTTCGCAATGACTCCCCAGCCGACATCCGCGCAAGGGTGATATCCGATTTCAAGGACGCTGGTGCAGGGGGCGGACTCTCAGTGGCCACGGCTGGCTCCCTTGCAGCAGGCACAGGGGTCGGGCGGATGCGCTGGATGATGCTTTGCGTTCAGGAATGCTGTCGGTATCAGAACTGATTAATTCACCACTCGACCACACGATCACACTTCCACCGGACTACTTCTTTACCGTGGATCCGTGCCGTTGCGCAGGGATTGCTGCACCATGTCAACCACTGCCTGAGTGTTGGCTCGTGCCAGTTTGTCGAGCATTTTTTCCAGGTCAGCCACAGCGCTGATATCCCTGCCGAGTCGCCCGGCCAGCTCCGTGCACTGACTGGTGATGTCTTTGAGAAATGCGGGCAAGTCCGCCCAGTTAGTTTGCCAGAACCGGCTCAGAATGGATTCCATCCGGCCCATGTTGCCAAGGTTCCAGTTTGAACCCATGTGCGGCAATAGTGCCACCAGGCAATCAATCCACTCTGCACTCACCGTCGGATCGTCAGTCGAATGCGATGGCAGCGTGTGATGGCGCAGAATGCTGGTCAGGTATCGCGTGGGTAAACCCAGCTTGTACGCAATGACGGATCCCACGGTCACATGATCCACTCCGAAAATGGCCCGTTCCTGTGTGAGTTGATCTTCAATGCCGATCTTGGAGTCGGCCAGCAGTTTGCGATATTCCGGACTGATGCTCATCATCAGCGGCACACCCAAATCCTGAAGCAATCCCGCAATGAACGGTTCTTCCGTCCAATCCGGCCTGACTGCTTCGGCCAGTGCCCGACCGGCTGTGGCCTTGAGCAGTGATGCTTCCCACAATGCCCGAGTATCCTGTACATCCAGTTCCAGACTGGCGTGAAAACGTTCCAGGCAGAAGGCCAGGGAAAGCGCCCGCACATTGGCCAGCCCCAGCATGTTGATGGCATGATCCAGATGTGTCACCGGCTTGAGCGGACTGGCCCAGCTTGAATTGGCCACGCCCAGCAGCCGACTTGCGAGCATCGGTTCCACCTGAGCAAGGTCCCGGTAACTTTCCGGATCCACCGTGGGGTGCGAGGATAATTCGACCAGACGTGACATCACCACCGGGTTGATGCCCTGCAGGCGGAATTCGCCCAAACGCTGGCTTAGTATGGCCTTGGAATTGGCCATGGTCTTATCGGCTCCGGACTGTATTAGCATGGTGACCTCCCCCCGTTCCTGAGCATCGGCTTGGGACAGAGCATACTTAAAGATTGGAATCCATAATTACTCAAATTCAGGTGTTTTAAAGGGGTACTGCATGCTTTAGTTGGTATCCTGCCATTGTCAGCCTAACCGCACTGATGAAAACCCTGGCATGGACAACATTGCCAAACCAATGTTCATGCCTATGCTCATGGTCGAATATGCAAACAACCTTATTATTGACAATCCTTTCGAACCTGACAGACATGATTTATCACCCTTGGTTTCCCTGGGTGGCATTCAATCTGCTGGTGGTGATTCTGCTGGCGCTGGACCTGTTTGTCTTTAACCGCAAGGCCCACGCCATCAGCTTCCGCGAAGCCATCGGCTGGTCCATCTTCTGGATCGGTCTTGCGATGGTGTTCAACATGCTCCTGATCCCGTGGCGCGGCTACGACGATGCTCTTAAGTTCTCTGCCGGTTACCTGCTGGAAAAATCCCTCTCGGTCGATAATCTTTTCGTCTTCCTGCTGCTGTTCACTTATTTTCAGGTCCCCGCCAAGTTTCAACACCGTGTGCTTTTCTGGGGCATCATCGGTGCCATCGTGATGCGCATCATTTTCATCCTCGCCGGGGTGGCGCTGATCAACCACCTGCACTGGGTGCTGTTTGTCTTCGGTGGATTCCTCATCCTCACCGGCATCAAAATGGCGTTTAAAAATGAAGAAGGCATGCACCCGGAGCAAAATCCCGTCGTCAGACTCATGCGCCGCATCATGCCCATCAGCCCCCCTACCGACGATGGCAAGTTTTTCACCTTACACAACGGCAAACGCATGGCTACGCCCCTGTTTGTCGTTCTCATCGCCATTGAAACCACGGATGTCATCTTCGCCATTGACAGTGTGCCTGCGGTGATTGGGGTGATCCGTGATCCGGTCACCGGCCACAGCGATGCATTCCTCGCCTATTCCTCCAACATCTTTGCCATCCTTGGTCTGCGCGCCCTGTACTTTGCCCTGGCAGGGTTGCTGGAAAAGTTTCACTACCTGCACTTTGGGCTGGCAGCGATCCTTATTTTCGTCGGCATCAAAATGCTTCTGGAAGCAGCCGACCACTACCAATGGTTCCCTTGGCACCTGCACGTCCCCACCGCTGTGTCCCTCTCCATCATCGGCCTGATCCTCACCATCGCCATTGCAGGATCACTTTTATTCCCTTTAAAATCAAAAGATTAGATGGAAGTATCGCCTGGAATACGCGTACCTGACACACTTCTCGTTTGATGAATGAAACATATCACTACTTGGTTAATCTGCTACCACAGACAAGTTGTCGATTTTTATCAAGTTTACTTGACTTTATTATTAATGCGCACTATACTGTTATTCATGCGAACCAATGATGTGAATATTGGAGATTCATCTCCCGCATCAAACCGAAAGGGCAGCATTAGCGCACCTGAACTGGTTCGCACCCTGCGTGCGCGGATTCTGGCTGGGGAATGGGAGCCTGGGATTCAATTGCCTACATGGAGTGATATGGAGGCTCAGCTCAACGTTGGCCGCACCACTTTGGCCAAAGCTGTTCGGCAGCTCAAGCGTGACGGTTTTGTTTTTTCTTCCAGCACCCGTGGCACCTTTGTCAGTGCCCGTCCTCCTCATCTTTATCGTTACGCCCTTGCCTTCCGTGGCCAGCCCGATGCGGAGGGATGGGTCCGTTTCTGGTGGGCTCTGGCTAACGAAGCTACCACTTGGAACCAAAACCATGCAGGTAGTCTGGTGACGTTTTTCGGTGTAGCCGGATCGGATCGTTCCCCTTCGCACCAGCGCCTGCTGGAAGAAGTGGAAGCTGATCGGTTGGCAGGGGTAATTTTTGTCGGACATCCGCCGGAGATATCCCAGCAACTGCTCAATCATCCATGGTTGGCGAAGGTGGCCATATGCGGCGAATCGACGCATGAAGGGCTGGCTAGGGTGTACCCGGACCGGGGTTCGTTCATCAAACGTTCACTGGAACACCTGCGTGACAGGGGTTGCCGCAGCGTGGCGGTGGTGACTGGCGGGCATCCTGAATTTGCTGCATTTGATCGTGCCATTTTGGATCATGGCATGACCACACGCAGTTTTTATCGCATTGCGGCTGCCCTGCATGACCCCGACTCTGCCCGAAATATTGTCCACCTGTTACTGGATCGCTCTCCCGATGACCGCCCTGATGCCCTGATTATCACCGATGACAATCTGGTGGACTCGGCCATGGCCGGGGTGCGCGATTCGGGTATACGAGTGGGTGAAAATTTGCAGCTAGTGGCGCATTGCAACTGGCCTCAGGTCGGCAATGCCTATCCGGATATCACGCGACTGGGTTTTAATGCAGCTCATGTATTGCGGCAGGCGGTGACCTGTGTGGAATCGCTGCGTCGTGGCGAAATCGTACTTGGTCATACTCATGTGCCTGCGATCTTTGAGCATGAACTGACGGTAACCCAAACATCAAAGGCCCGCACTGTCGAAAGCATGGATTATTGATTCAAGCTATTACCCCCAGCGCAGAAGTGTTGGAATGTTCCACACCGACCGCTGACATGTTCGTATCACATTCAGGAGGAGACCTATGAAGCGCGCCGATCAAGTCCGTTGGATTGCCTTGTCGTCCATGACGATGTGCTCGACCTTCGTTTCTGCAGCCACCCTTGTACAAACCGATTTCGACTCCGCCACGGTGGGAAGTTACACCAACGGATCGGTGATCAACAGTACTGGAGCCCAGATTGAAAAACTGACCGTGGGCAGTGGTGCTAACGTGGACGTTTCGGTTGTGAATCTCGATGGCGGCAACAACGCGCTGCAATTCACGGAAAATTCCACTACTTTCGTCACCGACGGAAGGCCTTTTGTTTCCGCTCCGATCGCTGGCGTGTCCACCACGGCCACCGGGGACAACCAGTTGACCACCCAGTTCACCTACACCCGGTTGCTGGCCACCACCAGCAATGTCCCGCAGTTCCAGTTTGTGATCAACCAAACTGGTGCCCTGAACCCCGGTGTCGGCTCGATCATTATTACAGAGGTGCTGGGCACCGGCGTGGTTCGCTACTTTAACGGCAACACCAATACCACCAGTAGTCTGACGCTGGCCGCTGGCACGGAGTACCTTTTCGACATCGCTGCCAACCTGTCCAGTGACACGCAGAACACTTGGTCGTTACGTGTCGCCACCTGTGGCCGACCCTTCCTCGGCCCTGCTGGATTTGACCAACCTCAACACTCGTAGTGCCAATGCCACACCAGGCATTGTGTTGTTTAAAGCCGGGGCCAACACCGGGGCAGCCAACCCAAATCCGTTTGCTCAGGTTGACAACCTGTTGGTGCAGGTTCAGGCGATTCCCGAACCGGCATCGCTGGCGCTGCTGGGCGCTGGCCTGTTGATGTTGACACGCAGACGACGCTGAGGTTCCAACTAATCACATTGCGGCCAGTTGACGCTGACCGCGATGTTTAACCAGCAAGACGAAGGGGTTGGCGTACCGATGACCCGCCTGGCAATTCTCTGATCGTAAAGAGGAGTCCATCATGACTGGCAAACAACCACTTGCCCAAGACGCCGAAAGTCGATCCGCCTTCACGTTGATCGAATTACTGGTAGTCATTTCCATCATTGCCCTGCTGGTGGCCCTGCTCCTGCCAGCACTCAAGGCGGCACGCGAAGCGGCAGGCAATACCGGTTGTCTGAGCAATCTGAGACAGATCGGAATTGCTTCGGAAACCTATGCCAATGATTTCCGACGGGTGCATCCATCCATCGGCACCAATGCCCCGCCACCGGGCATCACACAACAGCCTGCCTGGCACTTCACCTTGCGTGCTTATCTCAATGCCGATGCCCCAGCCACAGGTAATTTTGACCACCTCAAGGTGTACCAATGCCCGCTGGATAAAAGCGAACGTCCTGATCTGCCTGCTCAACCTGCGAACTATTTGTCCTATACAGTGAATCTCGGACAATTCCCGTTGGGCATTAGTACGGAAGCCGAAGCGTTGGTCTTGCCCCGCAAACCGGAAACAGTCATTCCTCTGGGTTCGACTGTGAATTTCGTCTCTAGTGAATCCAAGCTCATCAATGTAGTGGACAACCACTGGTGGGGTAATCAGTCACGTTTCGACAGGTCTTACCAGTTCAGCCAGCATTACGATGCCAATTTCGCCGCTGAATGGTATGCGGACCATAATCAGGGTGAAAAAGCCAACGCGCTGTTTTTTGATTCCCACGCATCAATAGTTGATCGCCGCACCGATCTGCAACGCTTCAGCGGGCGCATTCACTGGCGATTCCGACCCTGACCTCTGAATGAGGGGGGAACAATCCTGATTTTCGTCGTCAATACGTTGATCTGTAAAAAACCATGAACGCTTTCTCTTACCGCTTGCCCGGGCAAGGAATCACCACACCATGATCGCACGAACCATCGTTGTATCCTCCCTGTTCATCGCCATGTTGATGAGTCTGTCCGGGCTGATCACCACTGCCAGCGCCCAAGCCGCAGTCTGGCAGATCGGCGTGCCTGATGGAGCGAGTACTGAGTTCACGGGCAACTACCCGGGTAACTACAACATCCCCGAGGACTGGCAAGAGCGTCTGCAAACAGCCGCCGACCAGAGCCCTGTCGGTACCTGGCATGACTTCAACAAAATGATGGTCGCCAACCGCAAGCAACCACTCAACCTGCATTACACCCTTGCGAAAGTTCCAACACATGGTCTGGAACTGCAACTGGGTATTTATGATTCCACAAAACTCGCCCCGCAATTATCGGTGCACAGCAACGGGATCATGGCTGGCCTGATTCAAACCTGGGGCGTCAAAGGCACCAAGC
>JAAUTM010000096.1 GCA_012031455.1 Phycisphaerales bacterium | reverse complement strand
AAGATTTCTATGATATGGACTCAAAGACTATTTCCGAATTTTTCTCGGAAGTAAATCCTAAAGGCCCCGATCCGGTGCCCAAGCCTTCGTCCACTGCCAAATCCACCCCGGTGGTTGTTGACGAAAAACTTCTCAATGGTTTGATCGATAACTCTGGCATGACTGCGGAAGCCAGGGATAAAGCCAAAAAATTGATGGAGCAGTTCAGCGAACCCCAGACTTCGCAGGCACCGCTGGATAACCAGACGCGGGAAACGCTGCCAAGTCCCGGAGCTACTACTCCAATTCTTAACGGAACTACCCCCATTCCTCACCATACGCCCACTGCTGCTGAAGTGCTTTCCACATTGTGGGCTGGCGGCGGCACCGGAACCAAGGAAGATCCTTTTGTCATCACCCCTGCCGAATGGGACGCGGAATTAAAGGGCTTCGAAGAGATTCTCGACAAACTCATCGATGAATCGTGGACAGGGATGTATAACCCGCTGGTTCCCTGGCGCCGCCTGGATAGTAAGTTTCTTGTTTATCAGGATTTTCACTACACCGTCTCCCCGTGGAACCGGACTATGGGTGGCGGCGATATTAATTATTTCCTGCAAGGCATGTATTGGCGCAAGCTGGGACTGGATTGGCCTGCGGTCGAAGCCATTATCCGCGTCTGGAAGATCCAATACGACTCGGTAGCGCTGGACAATGTGCTGTTCTCCGCCCGGGCGGTTGACCACATGGCTCAGACCCCCGGGACGGAAATGACGTATGGCCAAGCTTACGATGCCGCAAAAATAGTCGGGGGGATCCTCGTCGGTCAAGCCATGAACACTTTTTTCGGAGAGGAATAATCATGCACGCCCGAACATTCATCAAGCTCGCATTGGTATTAACCCTTTCGGTGACATCAACAGCCTTCTCACAAGCCACGCCCCTTTCCTCGGCTATCGGTTCGCCTGAGATTGCGACGGCGCTGTCAGCCCTGCAAAAAGGTCAGGCACAGCAGGCTGCCCAGCAGATTGAAGCACTGGTAGCCCAGCCAGCCCACGCGGGTGACCCCCGGTTGTGGTTTGCCCTTGCTCAGGCACGTGTGCAGTCGGAGGAGAATCAGGCTGCGCTCCAAGCCATCGACAAGGCCATCGAACTCGGTGGCAGGCACAGTGATTATCTGGTGGTTGGGTTGTGCTGCAGCGATGGGAGATCGGCAATGGTCGCTGGCTACTGCTTACGGTATACCGGCTTTGCAGGATCCGCAGGTGGATCAGTCTGCATATTTCATGTTGCTCATTGCCTACACCCAACTACAGAAGCCCATCGAAGCCGCCAAGGTATTCGATATTTGGAGCCAGCGTCACACGGGTACCCTGTCCGATGCTCAATCATGGGCAACCCAGGTGATGGACGAAGCACACGACGGGAAAGGGTACGCAAAACTATTCACGAAGCGGATCGCCAGATTGCGGATGAAACCTTGCCCAGCCCCATGCCCCGCGACAGCATGGGTCTGTTGCTACAGCAACCCATTGTCACTCCGGTTGTCGTCGCCAAGTGATGAAATATGTCCCCCCAGGATCAGCTTTCATTGTCAGTCAAAATCATCATGCTTGATTTTCGGAGCCTTGGATAAATCCACCGGTAGCGTCAATCCCCGACCCGCGCGTGGTTCGAACACCTCCGCAGGCATGGTGCGCAGTTGGGCCACCATTTTCCCCAAAGCCTGGCGCAAAGAAAAATGGTCGATGCCCAGATAATGCTCCGGGCAGCCGATGAACTTGGTCAGCGCACTTTCATACACCCGCACCGCCCCGCGCGGGTTCCCCCGACGCATGTGCTCCAGTGACACCGCACATTGAATCAGTCCCTGAAAAACAGCTTGCGTGAATACTTCCCAGGCTCCGGAAGCGGTGCCAGATTCCAGGCATCTTCCCACACTTCATGAGCTCAAAAAACTCCCCGGCATTGAAAAGCTCAACCCCCCGTTGCAGGGAATCGATTTCCTCAGGGGATAGTTTGTCGGTCGGGTTCATTCAGAGGATGATAGTGTTAAAATAGACTGGCATTTTTCTTGTCATCGTTGATAACTCAGGCTGATGAGTATTCCCTCATCTGCTCGAGAGAGGAAAAACAGAAAAGCACCGCCAGTTTCCAATCGATTACGCGAAGTGATCCAAGTAAATAAATTTGCAATTTAATGATCGATTTATTTGATCATTTTTGTGAGCACCGGCCAGGCATCGTCTGCGTAAAACCGGTGGCCACCGTCACCCACCACCAACTGGCACTGTTTTTCCGCGCCGGCAGCGCGGTAGATTTTCCGCAGATCCGCATAGGCTTTGCGTACATGCTGAATTGGGAAAATATCATCCTTGTTCCCAGCCACGACCACGACCGGCTTGGGTGCAAACAGTCCCACAATGTCAGCACTTTCAGCCCATCGCAGTAAACCGGGAATGTAATTGTCCGGGCAATGGTAAATGCTCATGATCGATCCGCGATAAGTGCAGAACGAACAGGAGGGCATCATGAAGGCAACTCGGGGGAGCAAGGCCCCGGCGTAAATGCTGGTGGTCCCGCCACCGGAGTTCCCCATCACACCCACATTGGCCCGGTCCACATCCTTGCGGGTCCATAAATAATCCAACGCCCGATCCACATCAAACACCCGCTCCGCAGCCAGCGTGCGTCCCAACATCATGGAATGCATTGCTGGTTGCAGGCATACACGCTTGGACCACTCCTCCCAGCGAGCCTGAAACAGTCTTTCCCCGAAATTACGTTGTTCGATACACAGCGCCGCAAAGCCCCGTTTCAGGCAACCCAAGGCAAAATCACGATCGCCTTCCACCTGTTTTACATTTGGCGATGGATTGATAATCGTCGGATCCTCTTTGGCCAGAATCCCCAGCGAGTTATGCATCCCGCTCGAGTGCCCCTGCAGACAGATCATCCAGCGGTAGGGCGGCTTGACGTTGTGTGGCAGACAAACATAAGCAGGCACATCTGCTCCCTGCTCAGCGGTGAACACGATCTTGGTCACCGAACCAAGCCCCGCAGCCCAGGGCATGTCCGCATGATGCCAAAGCGTACGAACTTTCAGAGGCACTCTCTTGTTTTTCCCGGGCATGATGTCGTAGCCCATCTGCACAGCAAGGCGACGACGCAACGACTTCTGCCAGGCCGATACATCGCCACCTTGAAAGCGCAGAATACCAAGCTCTTCACGCTGCAAACGTTGATGCACCAGTTCCGGGCCATAGGACAGTACATGGGTTTTCTTCATAAGGATGTCATACTGCATTTTGGTCGTTGCATACAACTTCGCAAGATGTCCAAAGCTAGACAAGCACCCGACATTGGACCTCAATCTTTCAATGGGACCGGTCGTCCGGCTTTGGCCAGGGTAGTACGAATGATCTCGATATCCTTGGCAGCTTCCCGAAGATCGGGCAGGTCCTGGGGCCAGGGTCCGCCTTCACAAGCCATGGCAAAGCGATCGTAAATGGTTTTCGGCTGCTTGATCAACGGAAAGTATTTTTGTTTGCCGAGTTTGGAAGCTTGTACTACATCTTTACCATCTTTTTGGTCATCGTGATGCGCCAGCCCTGATCCGTCACGCCGTAGCACCAGTCAATATGTTCGCGCTGGTTACCCTTGGTGGAATACACCGCAAGATCCGCTGCCCAGGTAATGAACAGATGAGCTGATCCGTGCTCGGTAAAATCCAGTTTGAGTGATTCAGTATCAGCACAAGTGAGTTGGGGATGGCTGTGACGATCTGAGAACATCGTGCCCACCGTGGCGGATCGCCCCATGAGGTAACGGACGATGTTCAGATTGTGAATCATGGCATCCATGAACGGGCCACCGTTTTTCTGGGGGTCCAAGGCCCAGTTGTTCCACTGCGGGTAATGATGAATCCAATCCTGACGATAGAGAGCCAGTTTACCGATGGAACCGCGGACAAATATCTGCTTCATGGTTTCGACTGCGGAGTTGCTCGTGCGGTTGTAGATCACCCCGACTTTCATTTTGGACTGTTGCGCAGCACGAATCATCTTCTGGCATTCTGCGGTATTGGGGGCCAGGGGTTTGGTGGTCAGCACATGTTTGCCTGCAGCCACAGCCTGACATAAAAGCTGCCTGCGAACCCAGGGGGGTACAAACATCACCAACATATCAATATCTTTGTCTGCGAGCAGTTCATCCGACGAACCGACAGCTTGCCCGTTGAATGCACGAGCACAATCCGCAGCCCGCTTGGTATTCACATCAAAAAAATGGGTGAGTTCAATACGCTTGCTGGCTTTGAGACCGGACGACATGATCTTCAGGTAATCTCCGCATCCGATCACTCCGACTTTGTAGACTCGTGCCATGGTGGTGTTTCCTATTAAATTGTTTGGTTACTATTACCCAGTTCGGTTGGCGTCTTAGCGACTTGATAGTTGTCCGAAATCGCGCAGGATTCGATCGTGCAGTTCGTTGTGCGCAGGTACGATGGTCATTCGCGTGGGGTCCGCTTCAAACCATGCAAGGGTCCGGCGTATTCCCTCGTGGTAGGGTATCGTGGCCTGAAATCCCGGTACAAAACGTTTGATCTTGCTGTTGTCATAGATCGCGCTGACAGCCTTATCCCCCAATAGGTTTCCGCGTTGAAACGCATCCCTTGCTGCAATAAAGTCCGTGGGAACATGCACGATGTTGGCCTTGCAGCCGGCAGCCTCGGCGGTGATCTGCCAGATCTGATCCCATGTGAGCAGCTCATCCGAAGTGATATGGAAAGCGTGCCCCAAGGTCTGCGAAAGGCCCAGCAATCCCACCAGTCCCCTGGCGAAATCCTCGGCATGGGTCATGGTCCAGATACTGGAACCATCCCCATGTACCACCACCGGCAGCCCGCGTTTCATGCGGTCGATCATGGTGTAATCCGTCCAACTGCCGATCGCCAGAGGAATCACGGTGTCATAGGTCAAAGATGGCCGCACGATGGTCGCAGGGAATTGCTGCTCACGGTAAGCACGCACGAGCCTATCTTCGCAGGCGATTTTCTGCCGTGCATAATCCCAATACGGGTTGCACAATGGTGTGGACTCAGTCACCACTGGGTGGGCAAGGGGCTTTTGATAGACACTGCCGGAGCTGATGAAAATATATTGCCTGGTGCAGGAGGAGAATAGTTGTATATCCCTTTCAATGTCTGCGGGGGTGAACTGCGATCCAGTTCACCACCGCATCCCACTGATGGGTACCTAAGGCCTGAGCCACAGCTTCGGGCTTTGCATGTCGCCACGAATCTCTCTGGCACCTTGAATATCATGGGGACGGTTGCCCCGGTTGAGCAGGTAGAGTTCAATCCCCCGCTCCACCGCCAGTTGCTGCAGGAGGTGCTGATGTTGCCGGTGCCACCGATGAAAAGGACTTTCATTCCATAAATCTCCAAAGTTTTATTTGAGATTATGCATTTAGTTCCCGGACCGCTGCGCGTTATTTGAGGTATGCTGCGCCGATCTTGATATGACCAATGGGTAATAAAGGTGCTATAGTGTCATAATGCGCACGACATCAAAGATCTGGCCAACCCGTGCTCCGCATCGTTCTTACCATCTGCAACGGGTCGTGCAGTATGTTTCACGGTGGCATCATCACGATGACTGGGAACTGTTTTTACCCACGGGTTGCCCGGGCAGAGCCCTCATCGGGGACCATGCCGAACGCTTTCATGCCGGTCAGTTGTATGTCGTTCCTGCCTACATGCCCCATATGTTTTACCGTCTGGACCATCCCACCACGGGCCGACGTGCCGCTGGCTGGGTCCTCAATTTTGTACCATTCATGCTCGAGGCTCACGCATCCGAACTGACCGGGCTATCACGCTTTGTGGTCCGTGCCCGGCGGGGTCTGCTCTACACCGGCCAGGTGGTCGAACAGGTCAGCCAGTACATGGATCAGATGCAGAATCGACAGGGCATTGATGGCTGGGCCACGGTGCTTTTGATTCTGGATCGACTTGTCAAATCCCGCAGTGTCCCTGCTTTGGCCGGAGCTGAATATGTCAGCCAGCACACCCGCGCCGGATCACAGCGTGTGGATACCATTTGCCGATATATTCACGACCATTTCACCCAGAACATCCGGCTCAACGACCTGGCGGAACTTCTGCGTACCAGCGAGGAGAGTGTTT
>JAAUTM010000095.1 GCA_012031455.1 Phycisphaerales bacterium | reverse complement strand
AGCCGAAGTTGCCCGACCCATCCACCAGCGGATGACGCAACGAAAACGGCTGAGCCATGCGCACCAGCGCTTCGTAAATGGCTGAGTCCCCACTGCGGGTGATAATTGCCCATCACATCGCCGATGACCTTGGCACACTTGCGGTGCTTCACATCAGCCGTAAGCCCCTGCTGCCACATGGTGAAAAGGATCCGCCGTTGCACGGGTTTTAAACCATCGCGTACATCGGGCAAGGCCCTGCTGGTGATCACGGACAAGGCGTAGTTGAGATACTTGTCCTGCGCCACTTCGTGCAGCGCAATGCCACTGTCGGTCCCCGCAAGCTGCTCCCTCGGTCTCCTGGCTTTGAGGCTGCCTCCATCCGTCCCCAAAGGGAAAGCTGAGGCTGACACCGAAAGCGGACCTGGGGTGCTGGGTCCATCTTCCTGCGGAGGGGGTACATCCTCAAACAGGTTGTCATCGTCTTTGCGTTTTTTGGCCAAGGTCGGCCCTCCATGGCTGGTTCGTGCGCTGGCGGGAAGTCCGTTCCCATCGGCCCGATCATCTGGATTTATGGCATGAAACTGACCGGGAATAATCACTCAACATAAAACAAAACGGCCCGTCCGACAACGCTCATGCCTGAAAACATCCCCGACGCATGCATCACCAAACCGGTCTTGGAGGTGTTGCCTGAAGATGATACATTGTATATACTTTGTTGTAACGATCCTCAAGGAGAGACCCGATGATCAAGCACCTGGTGAAACATGGCAACAGTCTGGCACTGGTGATCGACAAGCCGATTCTGGAATTGATTCGTGCCAGTGGCGATACTCCCTTCGAAGTTGTTTCCAATGGTCGCTCGCTGGTGCTTACACCTGTTCGTGATGCTGAAACAGAAAGAAAATTCACCCAGGCGGTTTCCATGGTTCACAAACGCTTTGGCAAAGCCATGAAAAAACTGGCGGAGTGATTTATGGAGAACCCAGTATTTTTGGATTTGGACATGATTGATCGCCTCCACCGTGACTTGATAGCAACGTACGGGGGTTTGGATGGAGTACGCGATCAAGGATTGCTTGAATCCGCCTTGGCTCAACCAAAAGCTGGTTTTGGCGGCCAATATTTCCATGCCGATCTTTTCGAGATGGCTGCGGCATACCTTTACCATTTGGTTCTTAATCATCCCTATTTGGATGGCAACAAACGCATCGGCGCCGCTGCAGCGATTGTGTTTCTGGCAATCAATGACATTGATATTGAGAATGATGAAGATGGCTTGGTCAATGTCACCCTTGCTGTCGCCACGGGCACAATGGATAAGCCTGCCATCGCACAGTTTTTCCGTGAACGTAGCCTTATTCAGGGCTGAACCGTGTATGCACTGTGTAAGGTTGATTGTGTCAATGCGGCCAGAGGCATACCACCCTACCGTGGCAACTGTGGCAAGGTGGTGGTCACATGATCAAGTCCATTAACTGACACCCGCACGGTAAGAGATAGCTGACCCCTGCTGACTTCATGCAACTGCTCAAGGCACTGCTCCGCATTCAAACCATATCCCTCAAACACCCGTCGAGCGGTGTGCAGTCGCTGGGTCGGTTCCATCATGAAAAGCCAGATCGCCGGGGGTCGCTGGCTGATGATGTCTGCCGGGGCATCCTTGGCAAAGAGCACTTCGAAATCATTCTGATAATGCTTCCCCGGACCAAGCATTTCAACCACAGAACCCGTATGCACAAAACGCGCTTCACGAGGCGGAAATAACAAAGGTAGTTTTCCCGGTACTTTGTAGAACCTCAGCGTTACTTCATACCATTCGGGAATGGGCATGACCATCTCACCCATTTGAGCCTGTGCAAAAATAGGTGCAAGCGCTGTGCGGGCATCCGTGCGCTGGGCGGTATAAACCAGGTTCCACCCCGGCACCCACATCACCAATAACCCCAAACCCAGCGCCACTGCCAAACCGCGCAGTCCATGTCGCAGGTATCGATGCTTTGTCCCCCATGCATCCCACAACCCTGCCAGCAAACCCGCCATCCCCAGACACAGCGGAATCAGCAAGATAAATACGTAGCTGGTGGCCACGATATGTTTGTGTGCAATGATGAACATACTTACCAGAGACACGCCACCCATGAGTACGCATGTGAGTACCAGTCGCCAGTGATCTTTGCGGATCATCAAAACAACCAGCCCGATGAGCGCCAAGGTAAAAAACGCAATGCCCAACAACAGGGGTACCTGACCGGATAGTTGCTCAAACGTAGCCTGAGTGACCCAGCGTAATTTGCTCTCGGCGGTTTGGCCCGTACGGTCCTTGGCGGTACGTGCGACCATCAATACCTTGCCCAAACCCGTGGCGCCCAACTGCTCAGGTATACACCTCCTGCCAGCGCTGAACCCAGTAATATTTTCCACCCCAAGCGTGGCCGGGTGGGTAACTCCATCACAGCCAGCACCAATAATGCCAACGCGATGGCTGCGATGGTCATCAGCCCGTGCACGGCACTGGCGTGAATGAGCATCAATACCAAACCAAGCAACCACCAGCGCCAGTCCGATGCGGTTGCATCGGCATCACGCCGCATTTTCTCCGTGGCTGACAATACCAAACCCAGCGCAGCCACACTGTAAAACATCCATGGGCCATACATCCGCGCCCAGCGGTGCCATTCCCAAAGCGTAAGGATGCACCGCCAGCAAAAGTGCAGCCAGCAGCGCCACCCGTAGCGATACCCAGCGAGCCAATACCAGATACATCAGCACCACCGACCCAGCCCCATACAATGCCGAAGGCAGCCGAAGCGTGAACCATGAATCCCCCAGCAATGCCCGGGTGATTTTGATTTCCAGAAAGGGCAGGGGTGAATGTTCACGGTTACCCGGCGTTTCCCAGCGGAGCATTTTGTCCACCAGATCGGTCGAACCCATGTACGACCAGATTTCATCCTCCCAGGGCTGGAGATGACCCAAAGCGATCAGGCGGGTGGAAAAAGCAACCACCGCCACGAGCAGGAACCCGAGCCAAAAGCTGCGGGTGGATGGGGCGGACAATTCGGACATGGATGACCCCCAAGGTGATCGGGTATTTGGTGAATCAGAATGATCTGTTACCGCGTGCTATCGAGATTCATGCTGCGGTTTCGGTGGGTTGTGGTTTGCTTGACAGGTTCACAATCAGCGGCAGGTAACCATCAGCCACGGGGCTGCCGTCGAGTTTGCGAATAATCGGCTGAGGGTGTGCCTCCACATGTGCGGATAACGCTTGTTCGAGTGCTTTCTGTTGGGGTTCCTCGATAGCCGACCATGCCAAGCGACCCCGGCAGCGCGGATATTTGGAACAACTCAGCCACGGACCACGTTTGCTTGTGCGCATGTTCAAAGGGCTGCCGCATTTGGGGCAGGGATTTTCGATTGTCAAGGGCGGCGGCTTGGGGGCCACCACCGTGGCTTTTTTACGGTCGAGTTTCACAATACCCTTGCAGGTCGGGTAATCCGAGCAGGATAAAAACGGCCCGAATCGCCCATCGCGTTTGAGCATCGGTTTGCCACAAAGCGGGCAGGGCGATGTCGGTGGTTTGGGCCGTGATCGGGTTGCCCTCCACATCAATCGGCGAAGCGTATTTGCAATCCGGGTAACGCGAACACGAAAGAAACCGTCCCTTTTTTCCAAAGCGGAAAACCGTGGATGCACCGCAGGTCGGGCAGGTGTGCGGAGCGGGCTCGGTCTGAGCCTTGGCGTGGGTCATCACTTCATGGGCATTATCCAGACGCTCCTTGAACGGCCCGTAAAACTGTTTGAGCATCGTCACCCAGTCGTGATGCTCCTCCTCGATCTTGTCGAGTTCCGACTCCATGCCACGGGTGTAAGCCACATCCATGATTTCAGGGAAGGCTTCGATGAGCTTATCAGTGACCACCTTGCCAAGGTCGGTGGCACGCAGCCGACGATCACCCATCGCCACCTGATCCACATACTTGCGATCCTGAATGGTGGAAATAATCGCAGCATAGGTGCTGGGTCGGCCGATGCCTTCTTCTTCAAGTTTTTTCTGCAATGAAGCTTCGGTGTAACGTGGTGGAGGACTCGTAAAGCCCTGTACCGGGTCCACCTGCAATGCCCCCAGCTCCTGCTGCTCACGCAAGGGAGGCAACATCGCATCATCACCACCGCTCCCGGCACCGGCCCCCGTACCGCACCCGGGATTCCAGCCACTTTGTAGAAACCATCAAACACAAGTGTGCGGCCGTTGGCCTTGAACTTGCCGAGGTTGGCACCATCATGCTTGAGGGCACTGATGAACACCGAGGTTGCATCCCACTGGGCATGGGTCATCTGGCAGGCGACAAAACGCTTCCAGATCAGGTTGTAGAGTTTGAACTGTTCATCGTTCAAGGCGTGACGAATTCGCTGCGGTGTGAGTGTGACATCGGTGGGACGAATGGCTTCGTGGGCTTCCTGCGCTGACTTGTTGGACGAGGAAAAGAAGTTGGGTTTTCAGGCAGGTATTTTTCACCCAGCTGTGAAGCAATGTAGGCCCGCACCATGGACAGTGCTTCGCCGGAGATATGCGTGGAATCGGTACGCATATAGGTGATCAAACCTGTGGAGCCACCCAGATTGCTGCCGACATCGATGCCTTCGTAAAGCTGCTGGGCAATGCGCATGGTGCGCTGGAGGGCAAAGCCCAGAGCGTTGGCGGCTGCCTGCTGGAGGGTGCTGGTGATGAACGGGCCGGGCGGCGGCTGGTGGTCCGCCGGGTTTGCAAGGCCTCTACGACAAACGCGGGGCATCGGGCGCCAGGGAAGTTTGCGGGACGATCAGCGCCAGATGCCGGGCTGGACCTTTGGCTTTGGGGTCATCCCATTGTTTGATTTCACCCACTACCAGTCCCATTTTCTGGGCTGCATCCAGCGCCTGTTTTCGATCCGTGAGCTGTGCAGGCTCACCGGCTAGTTCCACCAGCTCCGCACGCAGGCACAGGTGCTTGCTCAGCCAGGCCAGCTTTTCCTTGAGGGTGCGGTTTTTGGTTTGAGCTGGTGTATCCCCGCGCGTGTTATTTCCACTGGCCTGGGCATCATCCGAGGTCGATGGGTCGCTGTCTGCGGGGGTACCCTCCGATTCACCGGTCTGCGCATCAGATGAGGAAGCAGATTGGGTGGTTAATCGCGCACTTTGCAGAAACTCGTGCCAGGCTTGGCGCAAGGCCGGGGTAGCCTGCAGGTCGGTGGCAAAGTAACCGGAAACTTTCCAGAATTCTTCCGGAATGAAAGCTTCGATTTCACGTTCGCGATCCACCACCAGCCGCGAAGCCACGGATTGCACCCGCCCCGCACTCAGACCTCCAGCCACCTTGCGCCATAAAAGTGGTGAGACCTGATAACCCACGATGCGGTCAAGGATCCGCCGAGCCTGCTGGGCATTGACCTTGTTTTCATCAATCGGGCGTGGCTTGGTAAATGCCAGAGTGATTTCACTTTTGGTGATGGCGTTGAAGACCACTCGCTTGGCGATGCTGGGCTTGATGTTCAGGGTCTGGGCCAGATGCCAGGCAATGGCTTCACCTTCACGGTCCAAGTCGGTTGCGAACCACACATCGGAAGCGTTCCTGGCGGCTTTCTTCAATTCGCCAACGGTTTTTTTCTTGTTGGCCAGCACTTCATAGGTTGGCGCAAAATCGTGTTCAAGGTCCACACCGGGGGACGGGTTGTTTTACACCCTTGGGCGCCCGAGCGGGCGAGATCGACGCACATGGCCGACGCTGGCCAGAACCTGATACCCCTTGCCAAGGTATTTGTTAATTGTTTTGGCTTTGGTAGGAGATTCGACGATCACCAGATGCCTGCCAGTACCCTTGCCGGGTGCTTCGTCGAGTGCTGAATCATCGTCCGATGCTGGGTGCTCGGATAGCACAGGGGCAGAGGATTTGCCCTTGCGGGGGGTTTTAGGGGAGTCGGAGCTTGTTTTGCCGCGTTTGGCCATGAATTAAAACAATCCTTGTCGAAATCATCATCGGCCCATGGAAGGTAATTCGTCCAGTCATGGGCGTCGGTTCGTAAAGGTGGGTAACTTGAGCGTTGATCGGGGCGATTGTCAAGTTTGATCAACCGGGGGATTGCTCTGCAGCCGGGCTCTGATCCGCTGGCGATACCCCAAAGCAATGCAAAAAAGGCCGATCGTGGCTGTGAGAATGCCCAGGATATAAACAATCGAAG
>JAAUTM010000094.1 GCA_012031455.1 Phycisphaerales bacterium | reverse complement strand
CCAGCGTGGCACAGGCTTGCGCGCGGGGGTTTCCGCCGGGTTTATTGACGGGCTGGCTGGGTCAATATTGTTCACAATGGGTTGGGTCATGTTGATCCGATCAGAGCGTAGTTAACAATGCGACAAGAACTTTGATATATCGACGCAACGGGCTGCAGACTTGCTGTTGGATGGTCATAAACGCTGAGCCACCGACCTTGATTGAGTTCATGATGATGCTGGAAACAGTCGCAACAATTCCGACCAGAGCAAGCGCGTCGCCCGGCCACGGTGGCTGATGGCGTTTTTTGCCTGCGGGTCCAGTTCCGCGGTGGTGCAGCCGCTTTCGGGGTGAAAGAACAGGGGATCATAGCCAAAACCGTTGCTGCCTCTGCCCCGCCAGGGTTCATCAGGTTTGGCGCATTGCTCCGGCAAAAGCATGCGTCCCTCCACCGAGCCGCGTACCGTGGTCAGCACTGCCGTATCCCGTACCAATGCCATGGTGCAAACGAAGCGTGCGCTGCGCTGCTCCATCGGCACGCCCTTGAGTTCCCGCAGCAATTTTTTGTTGTTCTCCAAATCCACCTTGGCTCGTGGGCCATCCACCCCTGCATAACGAGCGCTATACACCCCCGGCCTACCCCCCAGCGCATCGACTTCCAACCCGCTGTCATCGGCCAGCACCATCTGCCCGGTCAGCTTCGCGTAGTGCAGCGCTTTTTTTGATGGCGTTGCTTTCAAAGGTTGGGCCATCCTCCACCGCTTCGGGGTACTGTCCCCCCAGTTCCTGCAATGACAACCAGCGCAGGCCAGCCAGTGCTTTGCCATCGGCATAGCAGTTCCCCGCTTGTGCAGCGCACTGCTCACACACCGCGCGGATTTCCTCCACCTTGTGCGGGTTGCCCGATGCCACCACGATGTTCAATGTTTCCTGCAAGTGTCAGCGATCCGAGGGTGTCACTTGTTTGCTGCATCAGCCAACTTGCGGCTCATCGCGCAGGTTTGCATTTCCGTCTCATCTGGCCTCGTATTGCTGCTGATAGTATTGCCGATACGCCCCGGATTTGACCCGTTGCCACCACAGGGGGTGATCCACGTACCAGCGAACAGTAGCTTCCAGCGCCCCCGGCCAGTTGCTGCGCGAGGGTTGCCAGCCCAGTTCATGCTGGATTTTAGTGGGATCAATCGCATATCTTCGATCGTGGCCCAGCCGATCGGTCACCGGTTGAATCATGTCCAACCCCTTGCCCATGATGTTCAAAATCGCGTGGGTAAGTTCAAGGTTGGATCGCTCGTTGTTGCCACCGATGTTGTACACCTCGCCACTGCGCCCTTTTTCCAGCACCGTCAGAATTGCTTCGCAATGGTCATCGACATGCAGCCAGTCGCGCACGTTTTTCCCATCGCCATAGAGAGCGACTCTTTTATTTTCAATCAGGTTGGTGACAAACAGGGGAATGACTTTTTCGGGGAACTGGTAGGGGCCAAAGTTGTTGGAGCAGCGGGTGATGCAGATGTTTAAGCCGAAGGTGTGATGATAGGCCTGCACCAGCAGATCACTGGCGGCTTTGCTCGCCGAGTAGGGACTGTTGGCGGTGATCGGGGTGGTTTCGGTGAACTTGAGGTCAGGCTGATCCAGCGGGAGCGAGCCATAAACCTCATCGGTGCTGACATGCACCAAGCGGCCGCCAAATGCCCCGGCTTTGCTCACCCGGCGAATGGCATCAAGCAGGGTCTGCGTGCCCAGTACATTGGTTTCGATGAACGGCCGACTGTCGAGGATCGAGCGATCCACATGACTCTCGGCTGCCATATGCACCACCGCATCGCAACCGACCAGCAGCTTTTCCAGCAGAGCAGCATCGAGAATGCTGCCATGTACGAAGGTGTATCGGTCCGCCAGCCGGGCATCATCGGCAAGATCCGCCAGATTGTCGGGGTTGCCCGAGTAAGTGAGGGCATCGAGGTTGACAATGTGCAGCGAGGGATCGCGATGCAGGGCAAAGCGTACGAAGTTGGAACCGATGAATCCGCATCCGCCGGTGAGCAGTAACTTGGGCATGGGGCAATCTCCGTGGAGGTATTTTTCAGCGCGGGGCAGCGGAACCGGCAGCAGCATGGGGTTCCAATGTTTCGAGCACCTGTTGCAGATTGTGGCGCCAATCGGGCAGGGGGCCTAATTGCTCGATGGTCGCGGCAACATCGAGCACACTGTAAGCCGGTCGCTGGGCAGGGCGCGGGTATTGGGCCGAGCTGCAAGGTTCGATGCGGGCGGCTGAGCCATATTTTTGCTGCACAAACCCGGCAATTGCAGTTGCGAAGTCAAACCAGCTGCATTGCCCCCCCATCGGTTACATGCCAGCAGCCGGTGATGTTTTGTGATAGCAACCCGAGCGTGGCATGCGCCAGGTGCTGGGCGCTGGTGGGCCGGCCATGCTGGTCATTGACCACCTGAAGCATGGGTTTGCTGCGTGCCAAATCATGAATAGTGCGGACAAAGTTTTTACCCCAGGGGGCGTACAACCAGCTGGTGCGAATCAGCAGGTGCTGGCAGCCGGATTCCACCAATAACCGCTCGCCCAAAGCCTTGCTCCGGCCATAGGCATTGATCGGGTCATGAGGCTGATCGACGCGGTAGGGTTCGCTGGCCTGTCCATTGAAAACGTAATCCGTGCTGTAATGCACCAGCATCGCGCCCACCCGCCTGCAGCAAAGGGCAAGCTCCCCCACACCCGTGCCATTGACCGACTCAGCGAGGGGGTACTTTGCAGGGTCCTCAGCCCCATCCACATCCGTCCAGGCAGCAGCGTTGATCACGATGGCATGTTCACCGGTGACGTGTGCGGCGATGCTCTGTGGATTGGCAAGGTCCAGTTGCGGGTAATCCACATCCAGATGAGCCAGCCCCTGTGCATCCATTGCTTGCTGCAAGGCTCGGGCAAGCATCCCCGAAGCACCGATGAGCAGAATATTTCCCTTAACCATGACGCACACCCCAGGGGAACCCGGTGACACTGTCGTAAGCCCTGCGTTCTTCGTCCGGTTGCCGGGGGTCGTAGGCATGGGTCACGTAATACAAAAGCCCAGCCTGAGTATCCCCCACGGTGGCAGCCCCGTGCCAGAGCGTAGGCGGAATCATGAGTACGCCCGGTTGCTTTTCACCGATCACCTTGAGCCAGCATTGCCCATCCGTTTCCCGGTACACCCCGGTTTTTAAGTGACCATGCAGGCACAGCCAGAAGTCGGTCTGTTTCTGATGACGATGCCAGGCTTTGACGACACCCGGATACATCACCGAATAATTCACCTGCCCCTCCACACTGAGCGTCCGGGTGAACAGATTCATCAGGGACCAGCCCCGGTCGTCGGCAAAATAAGACACCGGCACAAACACCGGTTCACACTCTTTAATTGCCAGGGTGTGTGCTTCAGGCAAACTGCAAGTGAGGGTGCGCGGATTTTGAATTTTCAGGGTCACAGCCAAGGCTCCGTGGGGTCTTCAAGGCGGAGTCGATCCAGGTATTGCCCATAACTGTTGCTGCGCATTTCGTGCGCCAGCCGGGCCAGTTGTTCGCTGTCGATGAAACCCATGCGCCAGGCGATTTCCTCCACGCAGGCGATCATCACCCCTTGTCGTTCTTCAATGGCCTGCACAAACACCTGAGCCTGAAGCAGCGATTCGTGCGTGCCGGCATCCAGCCAGGCAATGCCCCGGCCCCAAAGCTGCACCCGCAAACTCTGCTGATTCAGGTACACCCGATTGAGGTCGGTGATCTCCAGTTCACCACGCGGCGAGGGTTTGAGGTTCTCCGCCAGGGTCACCACATTTTTGTCATAAAAGTACAAGCCCGGCACAGCGAAGTGGCTCTTGGGTTTGGCGGGTTTTTCTTCGATGGATATCACCCGACCGGTTTTATCAAACTCCACCACGCCGTAACGCTCCGGGTCCTTGACCGGGTAGCCGAAGATCATCGCCCCCTGATCGAGTCTGGCTGCTTCCTGCAACTGTTGCGCAGGCCAGCCCCGTAAAAAATGTTGTCACCCAATATCAGGCAGCAAGGTTCGCCAGCGAGGAACGACTTATCCAGCAGAAAAGCCTGCGCCAGTCCCTTGGGTTCGGGTTGCACCACATAGCGGAAGCTCATGCCCCATTGCGAGCCATCCCGCAGCAGCCGTTCAAACAGAGGCAAATCGGTTGCCGTGCTGATGACCAAAACCTCACGGATGCCCGCCAGCATCAACACCGACAGCGGGTACATCACCATGGGTTTGTTGTAGACCGGCAGCAATTGCTTGCTCACTGCCCTGGTCAGCGGATATAGCCGGGTACCAAGACCCCCTGCCAGTATGATGCCCTTCATCGCTATTACCCCAAAGTATTGAAAAGTTCGATCGTCGGTGGCCAGCCTGATGCGTCAGGGTGGACCTATCACTCAAGCGTTAACCGGGCCTCATCTTACCCCATCCGCACTGACCCGGAATGTTTAAATTGGATGTCATCCCTGTATGAATCCGTATGGTGCCTGGCAAGCCGGGCGAGCAAGGTTTTATAAAAACTGCCAATCGTCGGTGTGCAGGGTGTAAGCCCAGAGCAAGGCGTTGGTGATGCCATGCGCCCAGATCACCGGCCCCAGCCCTTTGTCACGGGTGGCTCGCAGCAGCAGGCAGTAAAGCACCCCGCAAAGAATGCAACCCGCCCAGTCACGGGGCAGGTGGCCAAGCATGAAAAGCACCGACGACACCATCACTCCGAAAAACGTCAGTTGCCCCAGGGGGTTTTTCATAAACTGCTGGCCAAAGATCGGGCCATGCTGATGGGCTTTCTGCCCCAGACCGGTGCGTTCGATCAGATCGCCGACCAGGGGCAGGTCATAAAGCACCTGCACCATGCCGATGGCGGTGGGCCGGGCATGCAGGAAGCTGCGCAACAGCAGCGAGCGCATGAACAGTTCTTCAAACAATGGCACCACGATGGCCATGCCCAGCAGCCGCAGGGCCATGGTCAACCAGGCATAGGCTGCAGGCAGGGTGTCAAAGAAAGTGGGTTCCTTCTCACCTGCCCAGGCAGCGGGCAGGAGGGATTGGGCCGGGTCGATCATCCATGTGACTAGAAAAGTGATCGAAGGCAGCCCGGGGTCAGGTTGTACCGGGGCCGATGAGGCCGATGGTTCATGAAAGAGGTAAGTAAAGATCATGCCCAGCCAGACCCAGCCGACGAACACCACCACACCCACCGGCACGGCCAGCCAGTGAAACTTGAAATTCAGTTCAGGCATCAATCGGCGATAGCGCCACAGCAGCGCGCAGACCGTGGCACATTGCAGAACATACAAAACCGGGTAGAGCAGGGGGCATGCTCACGCGCCAAGCCCACCAAAAGCAGAAACCCGCCATACACCGCATAAGGTGTGAGTCGCGGGTGCCATGGATGTTGAGCCATCCAGGCATCAATGCCCTGCAACCAGGCGGGAGTGGTTGAGGGAGACAACGCAGGAGTTGGTGTGGACGTATCGACCAAGCGACCGTTCCTCATGGGTGCCAGGGTTTACTTACTGGTGTACCCATAAGTGTAACGATAACCATAACGCGATAAATCAGGGCTCAGGTGGGTGAGAATGACCCCGGCTACCTCGCAGTTGCTGGCACGAAGCAAGCGCTTGGCACGGTCGACCACCTGTGAAGCCGTTTTATTCAAACGCACGACCAGAATGGTCTGGTCGGCAATCGAGCCAAGGATGCACGGATCGGTCACCGTCACCACTGGCGGGGTATCGATGAAGATAAAATCGTAGCGGTCGCGCAGCCGATCCAGCAGCTGCAACATCCGGGGTGAGGAGAGCAGTTCGGTGGACTTCATCGGGTCGCCTTCGCCCGCAGCGATGTATTGCAGATTGTCATAAACCGTGTCATGGACGATGGCATCAATGTCATCGGTTTGATGACGAAGATACTCAGTCAAACCCGGATTGCTGGGACGCCCAAAGTAAGTCGCAAAGGTGGGCCTGCGCAGGTCGGCTTCCAGAAGCAGGGTTTTCTGGTTGCGGATTTCGGAAAAGGCCATGCCCAGATTCAGGGTGCTGATGGTTTTTCCTTCGCCAGGTGCAGCGGAGGTCAGTACATGAATCTGCAACCTGCGGTTTTTGCAACGTGCCAGAATCTGCGTACGCACCGCGCGATATTGTTCGGTGACGATAGAGCCCCGGTCGTGATGCACCACCGACGTTCG
>JAAUTM010000093.1 GCA_012031455.1 Phycisphaerales bacterium | reverse complement strand
GACCGCGCCGCGCCCGCGCGGCGGGATGGTTATGGCCGGTTGCCGGCCGTACTGGTCGTGGCTGGAAACCCACTCCAGCGAGCTGATGGCGCTGGCGAGGGAGAGCTCGCCGCGAGCACGGTCGCGGCGACGATCTCGGCGAACTTCATCACCTTGCCCTGGCCGTAGCAGCCCAGCATTTCCAGGCACTCGCGCTGCGTGGGCAGGCCGGTGCCGCCGCCGTAGGTGCCCACGATCAGCGAGGGAATGGTGATGGAGAGGTAGAGGTCGTCCTCGGCTGTGCGCTCGGCGTAGAGAATCGCCGCGCAGGACTCCGCCACGTTCGCCACGTCCTGGCCCGTGGCGATGAAGATCGCCGTGATGCCGTTGGCCGAGTGGCAGCCGTTGTTGTTCACGTGCGAAATGAAGCCGCCCACATTGGCGATCTGATGGTGGCGGTGCAGCGGCCCGGTGGAGGTGTGCATCAACGATTCCAGGACCGCGCGGGGCACGACGCCTCGGCCGTCACGCGCTTCCGCGCGTTCGGATCACGTTGATCTGCGAGCTCTTCTTGTCCGTGGCGAAGTTGGATTCCAGGTAGTAGTGCCGCAGTTGCGGGTACTCCTGCTTGATCCATTCACAGACGAGGAAGGTCGCCTTGCCCACCATGTTCTGCCCGGCCGCGTCGCCGGTGTAATAGTTGAAACGCAGGTAGAGGAACTTGTTCGAGATGTAGTGCTCGATGCTCTTGAGCTTGCCGACGCTGGTTGTGCTCTCCGCCAGCCGCTTCATCTCCGCGAAGACCTCGTCCCGTTTCACCCAGTTGCCGAAGTCCCGCGCCTCGCGCGCATTGTCGAACACGAAGACCGGCGCGCGCTGCATGGCATCGCTGCAATGGTGGTGGTGATGCCGCCCGAGGCGCGCAGGCGCGCATGCCGCGGTTGTAGCTGGCCACCAGCGTGCCTTCGGTTGTGGCCAGCGGCACGTAGAAATCGCCCTGGGCATATTCGCCATTTACCCGCAAGGGCCCCGCGATCCCAATCGGCACCTGCGCCACGCCGGTGAAGTGCTCCACGTTGCCTGGCAGCACGGCGGGGTCGAAGGAATACTGACCCACGTGGTTCAACTGCGCGCCGGATTGTTCCTGCACGAACTGCCGCCGGGTTTCGGCCATCGCGCGGCCGTACTCCTCCGCGCGTTCCGAAGCGCGGGGAATCTTGGCGGCGGCGGGTAGATCGTTGGCGTGGTCCATCGGGGCTCCCTTGCAGTGTTTGGGTGTGCTTGGCCGTCTACGCGCCGCATGGTAGCACACGCGATGGTGAACGCGAAGCGTGCAACATGCCCCCCGCCTCCGGTACGCTGATCGCACGGACAGCCCCTTTCACGGAGTCGAATCATGAGCGATACGCCCATCCAAATTGAACAGCAAGACGGTGTCACCACCTTGTGGCTCAACCGGCCAGACAAGCGCAATGCCTTCACCCAGGCGATGTGGGCCGCGTTCCCGGCCCTGCTGGAGCAGGCGATCAAATCGCGGGCTTGGCGGTGATCGCCAGGTCAAAGTCAGGGTTACTACCGGGGGCGTATGCGCCGATGTTTACAAGGTCTTCCACCTGCCGGTACGCGCTGATGAGTCGTAACACTTCACGCCGCGCTTGCTGATGCTTGCTGTCGGTGACATCGTCCGCCATACGGCTGATCGAGCCGGGCACGTTGATCGCGGGGTAGTGGCCCTGCTCAGCAAGCTTGCGGTCCAGCAAGACGTGACCATCAAGGATGCCACGACAGGCGTCGGCGATAGGCTCGCTCATGTCTTCGCCCTCCATCAGCACGGAGTAGAGGCCGGTGATGGAACCCCGCGACGTCGTGCCCGAGCGTTCCAGCAGCGTGGGCAGCGTTGCAAAAACACTCGGCGGGAAGCCCTTGGTGGTCGCGGCTCACCGGCCGCAAGCCCCACCTGACGCTGCGCCTGGCAGAACCGCGTCACCGAGTCCATCACCAGTAGCACGTCCTTGCCCTGCTCGCGGAAATACTCGGCAACCGTCGTCGCCACCCACGCCGCGCGAAGCCGACAAGAGCGCTGGCTCGTCACTGGTCGCGCAGATCACCACGCTGCGCCGCAGGCCCGCCTCGCCCAGCGCATCCATGAGCAGCCGGACCAGCAGGTCTGCGCTGGGGCGGCAAGGCCACCATTCACGGAGAGGATGTCATCTCCGTGAACCGCGCACGGGGGAGGTTACACTTTGGGATAGCAAGTTCAGGAGTGCGTCGTCCCGGATTGCCGACTCTCCCACTTATGACAGCAGTCGCCCTCGCTATGGAGAGATGCTTCGATCCGTGGAGGACGCAATCGCAGCAGACCCTTGCCCGGCTGGAGCGCAAGCAGCGGATTGAAAGCGAGCTTGCGGAGGAGGAGGCGTTGGATGTGGAAGCGGCCCGGCTGCTGACGGAGGCAGCGGTGCAGCAGATGCGTGAGCCGGATGTCCGGCTGGCGGTGGCGGATTTGAAACGGCACAAACCCTGGCTGTTTCGTCAGCGGCAAGTGGCGGGGGCCAAGGCAATGCCAGCTCGACAACAACGCATGGATAAACCTCAGGTGGAGCAAGCTGCGGAACAGGCTGCCAGCACCGGCGATCGGCGCGACCTGCTGCGTTACCTGCGGCTGCGCCCGCAAGGGGGTGTGAAGTGAGCGCGGGAGAAGAAACCCACACCGAATCGGTGTGGGCTTCGCGGGGGGAATGGGTGTGGGCTACGGAAATAGCTACGACCCACACCGGAGCGGTGTGGGCTTCAAGTGGAATGGGTGTGGGCTTCAAGTGGATGGATCAATTCTGAATCGGTGTGTGATTTAACAAACTCAACACATAGGAGAACTCAATCATGGCATTCAGTGGAAAAGCTTCGTACTCGGCGGGCAGCACGCTGCCTGAACTGGCGGAAGATGTGACGGACATTGTCAGCCTGGTCAGCCCTCATGAAACCCCGTTGCTGGATCATCTGGGGGATCCGCAGCGCTCGGCCACCAGCACCTTGCACGAGTGGTTGGAAGATACCCTGCTGCCCAGCAGTGATGCCATCAGCGACAGCAGCATCACCAACCCGGCCACGGAAACTGCGTTTGATGTGGCCAACGGTTCGCGCTTCCGCATCGGTGATCAGATTCAGGTCGAGGGTTCGCGCGAGGTCATGCTGGTGACGGGCATTTCCACCAACACGCTGACGGTGGTGCGTGGTTACGGGGCGACCACGGCTGAGAACATTGCCACAACCCAGAAGCTGCGCATTTTGGGCAATGCTGCATTAGAGGGTGATGATCGGCCCGCGGCACGCTTTACCAACCGCAGCCGAAAGGTGAATTACACCCAGATTTTCACAGCAGGCGTGGAGGTGTCGGGGACGCAGCAGGCGGTCAACACCATCGGCCTGGCAGATGAACTGGATTATCAGAAGCAGGAACGCCTGCGCGAACTTTTGCGTGATTTGGAGAACTGCGTCATCAACGGCGTGGCACCGGCGGCAACGACGGAGGGGAGTTCATCGGTACGGCGGACGATGAAGGGCATTTTGCCGTTTCTGACCACCAACGTGTTTGTGAACAACACCGGCGGCTTCCCCGCAGGCGATGGCACCGGCACGAACCTGCTCAACGAAACGCAGATCAACACCGCATTGCGGCGGGTGTGGGATCAATCATCGGGGCGGATCGACACGATCGTGGTCAACGGTTTTCAGAAACGTCGGATCAACACGTTCATCACCAGCAACCGCAGGTTCAGTTCGGATGACAACCGGTTTCGGGACCTGGTGAGTGTGTACGAGTCGGACTTTGGCATATGCAAAGTGATTTTGTCGCGCTGGGTGCCTGCGGACACGGTGCTGCTGCTGGATAGCTCGCGACTGACGGTGCTGCCGCTGGCTGGCCGGAGTTTTCACTTCAAGAAACAGAGCAGCGCCGGGGACCGTGAAGCGGGGCAGGTGATTGGCGAATACACACTGGAGCTGCGTAACGAAAACGCGCATGCCCTGATTCGCGGGGTGGCGACAAGCTGAGCAAGGTCATCTCTTGCTGCCGGAGGCCCATGGCGGAAGCTGTGGGCCTCTTTTTGGAGAAATGGAATGAGTGATGCAGTACCAGCCCGAAGCGCAAGCGAGGGAATCCTGATCTTGCATCGGAACGCAAGATCAGGCGTGGAACAACATCAGGGGTATTGGCAACATCAGGGGTGGAGTGAGGGTAATCAAGGGGCTTTTCATGAACTTTTCCAATGATCGGGATTTATTGGCGCTGGAGCCGATGGTGTTCAGCGATGTGCCGTTTCTGGCGCAGCAGCGATGTGCGGGCAACGATGGCGAGGTGGTGGGGGTGACACTGCGCAGCGAAGCCTGTGATTTTGCAGCGGCGCAGGTGGAACAGGGCATGGTGGTGCTGGTGGCGGGGTTTGGCGTATGAAGTGATCGAGCTGGTGGATGAACACACGCTGACGATTTCGCAGGTGAGGGCGCATTTGAATACACCACCCATTCCCCTGATGCCTGGGAGCGACCTGGCGGTATCGGTGCGGAGTTTTGGGCCACAGGCAGCCCTGGTGCATGACATGTTGCTGCGCATGGTGGGCATTGAGCCGGATGATCCGCATTGCCGACTCAAGGAGGATGCCGTGGTGTCGATGTCGGTGCTGGCCCGGCTGGAGGCATTGGGGACGCTGGAGCGGGTGTATTCAGGAGCAGCAGCGATCCAGGGGGGATCAGGAAGCATCCTGGCATAAAGCCCGGTTTTACAAGCAGACGTTTCAGCAGGCATTGCAGCGGGCGACGGTGCTGCTGGATATCGATGGGGATGGGGTGGTGGACATCCGCAGGCAGCTGGGCGTGGTGCAACTGGTGAGGAAGTGATGTGGGATTTGAGCAGTGCAGGGAAGCATGGGGAATCCTGAACTTGGAGGACCAAGTTCAGGCGTGGAAGAAGGATGTTTGCTTACATAACTCCTTGGACTTTGGACCTTGGACTTTGGACCTTGGACTTTGGACCTTGGACTTTGGACTTTGGACTTTATCGAGGTGAAGCATGATTCAGTTTGGGGAGAAAAATTTATTTGCGACTGGGCCGAGTTGGGCGCACATCGGCGGGTTGTCGTTGCGCCATGCATTGCAACAGGTGCCCGGTGGTCAGGGGGTGCAGCTTTCGCCTCAGGGACGCAGCGGGCGGTCGATCAAACAGCGCGGCGAACTTTTTGGCGACAGCCCGGAGGCACTGAGCAGTCAGACCCGGGCGATTGAAGCGATGCTCGATGGACGGGCATATCGGTGGTGTGAGGAGGGTGTGCGTGAACTGGATGATGTGGTGATGTTGAGTTTTGAACCCGGGCCGATGCGGAGGGTGGGAACAAGATGGGAGCTGACCTACCGGGTTGAGTATTTGCAGTTGGTGGTGGGATAAGGAGTCAGAGATGGGATGGGAAGCAACACAGAGTGTGATTGAGAGGCTGGTGGCCAGGCTGGTAGAGGGGGAGCGGGGATTGGTGCATGTGCAATGGCTGGCTGGGGCGCAGGGGCAGCGGGTGGTGCAGGTGTATGTGGATGGGAGGCTCTCTGAGGTAGCAGGGGATGCACAGGTGCGGGAGTTGTGGGTGATGGCGGATGCAGCAAGAGCGCATCGGGTGGATGTGCTGGCAGTGCCTGCGGCGGAGGCATGGAAGGATCATGCAGGGTTATTGGCAGCAGAAGGGGAAACTCATGTGGGTTGGCAGCCTGGGGTGATCAGGGATTTGCGTTTGCCGGTGGACACGCGGATGCAGGTAAGGGCGGGGGGAGGAAGTGGTGCATGAATCACGACTATTCCCGGAGGATCAGGCGCGGAGCGGATGGGGCGGGCTGATGGGTTTGGGGACCTTTGGTTTTGACGATGCGACGGCTCCGGGTTTGGGGGATGGGATCAGTGAGCTGGGCAACGGGCCACTGGGCTTTGATGGGGCAAGCTGGCGGTTTGAGTTTTGCCGGAGTTGATGGGGGAAGGGCCTGTGCGTGTGCAGGGGGTCGATGGTCAGGGCGAAGCGGTGACGAGCGTGTGGGTTTTGCCTGGGGTTGTCAGGCATGAGCTGGCGCGAGCAGGGCAAAAGCTGCAGGTGACGGAGAGTGGGGAGATGGTGTGGGAGTGAGGGGGATTTCGGATTTCGGATTTCGAATTTCGGATTTGCGGTTGGGAAATCCCTCTCCCCTTGGGAGAGGGTGGCGAGCGCAGTGA
>JAAUTM010000092.1 GCA_012031455.1 Phycisphaerales bacterium | reverse complement strand
GAGCCGGGGGATTGAGTCATGGGAGGAACCTCGTGACAGAGTTAAGAGTGAGCTCAACAGTTTATCGGCATGATGGATGATAGGGAATCAAACGAAGCTGGATATTTGCAGTTGCATGAAAGGCCCCCGCACCGATGCGGCAGGGCTTCAAGATGTGAGCAGGTAAGTGCCTGCACCGACACGGCGAGTCTTTCCCTCATAAAATGGCAGTAATGCAATTGCACCTGCTCATGCTGATGCTGGCCATCGTGTTGCACGACCAACTGGATTTAGCACCAACGCTATTGCCTTGGGGGCTTGATGCCGTGCTCGTGGGTGGGGGGTTGTGGGCAGGATTACCGGCGTTGGCCCTGGGGGTGTATGCCTTTTTGTGTCGCAGGGCATTACGTCAACTTGCCCAAGGTCGGGGAAGCAGAGCACTGGTGGGGGCGGAACGGTGGGGGCGATTGCTTTTTGCAGGTTCGATGGCCGGTTACCTGGCAGCTTTGTATCTGGGCTGGCTCACACAACTGAGGCAAACGCTGGGCGACTGGGTGATGGCCGATGAACTACTGATGGTGTTGCCGATGGTGCTGCTGATGGTCGGCATGTGGGCGGTGTACTACCCCATTGACCGTCGCATTCGGCAGGCGGCACTCATCGGGCGCATTGATGCAGGCTTGCCGATTTACCCGGTGTGGTCCTTGCGGGAATACCTCACTGCTCAAATGCGGCATCAACTTTTACTCACCGGGGCGCCCCTGGTGCTGATACTGGCCTGGCAGGAACTGCTGATCAATGTCGGACCCGGCGGCAGGGCATGGGTGAGTGAGTCCATGCAGATGACGCTTGGCCTGGTGGGTTCAGGCAGTGTGTTTCTGCTGGCCCCGGTGATGATCCGACATCTGTGGGACACCATCCCGCTGCCACAGGGCGAACTGCGGGAGATGCTGGATGGGATGTGCAAGCACTACCGGATCAAGGTGCGGGAAATATTGCTTTGGCGCACCTTTGGCGGACTTACCAACGCAGCCGTGATGGGGGTCATCGGCCCGGTGCGCTATGTGCTTCTCTCCGATGCGTTGCTGGATTTGCTGCCCCTGCGGCAAGTCGAAGCGGTCATGGCTCATGAACTGGCGCACATTCGAAAACATCACATTTTGAGCCTTGTACTGGCAGCATTGGCTGGGCTGGAAGGCTTGTACCTGCTGGCTGACCCGTTATTCGCTGGGTTGGCCGTGCTTGAGCAGTCGGGTGAGCCTGCAACCATGAATGTGGTGCTGGAAGTATTGCTGCATGGGATGGTAGTGTTGTGCTGGGTGATGATCTTTGGGTGGGTATCAAGGCGGTTTGAGCGACAGGCTGATACGTTCGCGGTGCAGCACCTGACCCAAAAGCCAGCCCAAGTTGAGGGTAGTAATGATGCTCAGCCCTCGCCCCCGCCCCTGCCCCCGGTGCTTATCGATGTGGAATCGGTGCTGACCATGGTCCTTGCCTTGCAAGCGGTGGCGGATACCAATCACATCCCTGTTCGCAAACGTAGCTGGCGACATGGGTCGATCCACTGGCGGCAAAGTTACCTGCGCAGTCTGGTCGGCCAACCACTGCATGGTCTGCGCATCGACCGGCAGGTTCGCTGGATTCGTATCATCAGCGTGCTGGTGATGATTGCAGCAATCGCGGTGGAACTGATCGTTGCATCGTGAACAGGAACAAACTTGGTAGGCTGGACGTATCGTAATCTACACACGACTTTAGTTAGGAAACGGCTATGCGATTTGTGAAGATGCACGGGATTGGGAACGACTACATCTACATCAACGGCTTTGCCGAATCGGTGCGCGATCCGGCTGCACTGGCACGACGGGTGTCGGATCGACATTTTAGCATCGGTGGTGATGGAATCATTTTGGTATTGCCCCCGGAATTGCCCCCGGAAACGCCTTCGGGACAAGGGCCCACGGCCCATGTGCGGATGCGGATGTTCAATGCCGACGGTTCGGAAAGTGAAATGTGTGGTAACGGGATTCGCTGTGTATGCAAGTTTGCTCATGACCATGACGTGGTTCCGGGCATACGTCAGGCCAACCCGATGAAGGTTCAGACTGGGCGGGGGGTGTTGTCGCTGGCATACACGCTGGACGAAGAGGGCAAGGTTAAAGAAGTGACAGTGGACATGGGAGAGCCGATTCTTCAGCCGGGGCTTATTCCGGTGAACCTGCCGGGCGAGCGGGTGGTGAATCATCCGATCGCTGGCGTATTTGCCTGGCCGGTGTCCTTGGGTGATTGGCAGGAAAAAGTCGGCATGAATGTGGAAGCTGGGATGACCTGTGTGTCGATGGGCAATCCGCACGTCGTTTTTTTCGTCCGTGATGCGGCTGGGGTTCCGCTGGAAATGGTCGGGCCAATCGTCGAGCACCATGCCTTGTTCCCCCGGCGAATCAATGTCCACTTTGTGCAGATTTTATCGCAGCGGGAAATTGTCATGCGCACCTGGGAACGGGGCAGCGGGATCACCCTAGCCTGCGGCACCGGGGCATGTGCATCCCTGGTCGCGGGAGTGCTAACCGGCCACTGTAGCCGACAGGTGCTGGCCCATTTACCCGGGGGTGATTTGCATTTGGACTGGCGCGCAAGTGATCAACATGTGCTGATGACCGGCCCGGCTGTGGAAGTGTTTGGGGGGAGAATTGCCAGACTGATTTCGGATGTGGGATTTCGGATTTCGAATTTAAATCCAGACTCCCAAAGAGGAGTTGTCATTCATGGGTTCAATTTCGAAATTCGAAATCCGATATTCGAAATTGCCACAAATGTTCATGGATGAACAATCATCAGTCACCGTTCCCCCATGCCAAGTTTGGGGTGAAGCATCCACAAGAAAAGCGGACCCCCGAGCATGGCCGTGAAGATGCCGATGGGCATCAGGCCGATGTTGAATTGCCGATCCAGCACCACCGCCAGGGTGTCGGCAAGGATGACCAGCATCGCTCCCAGCAGCGCCGAGCCAATGACCAGTTGCCTATGCCCCGGCCCCAGCATCAGCCGCGCCAGATGCGGACATATCAACCCGACAAAGCCGATGGGACCAGCCAGGACCACCGCTCCACCGGTGAGCACGGTGGCCATGATGAACAGCAGCGTGCGCAAGAATTTCAGGTTGACCCCCAGGCTCACGGCCTCGGCATCGCTGAAACTCGCTGCATCCATCGCCCGGCCGAGCATCGCCAGCAGCACAACCCCTGCCACGGTGAGCAATGCCACGGTCAACAATGCGGGGGTGGTGACGGTTTCATTGAGGTAACCCATCATCCACCGACCGATGTCCTCTCGCATGCCTGCAGGCATTTTCAAATAATTCAGCAGCATGATGACCGCACCATTGACCGTGCTGAGCACCACTCCGGTGAGCAAAAGCCCAAGGGGATCAATCATGCCCCGTCTGCGGCTGGCGCTGTAAACGATTAGTGCGCTCGCCATGGAACCCAGCAGCGCCCCCAGATGGCTCCCGCCGAATTGCTGATACAGGCTGTACACAATCAACCATTGCACCATGATGCCCAGTGCAGCCCCGCTGGAAAGGCCCAATATAAACGGCTCCGCCAAAGGATTGCGGAGCAATGCCTGGAGTGCCACACCGCTGGCAGCCAGGGCCAGCCCCACCAGACAGGCACAGGTCACCCGAAGCAGGCGAATATCCAGCACGGTGCTTTGGGCAGAGCCATCAGCCCAGCCAGCAATGAACAGTCGATAAACGGCGGTGAACAGATTGCCCTGCGGCCAGCCGAATTCACGTCCCACACACAGACGCAATGTGCCGGCGAGCACCAGGCCGATCAGCAGCATGATGAGGATGGCCAAGCCACGGCTGGAGCGATTTTCTTTTGGTTGAATGGGCGAAGTCATCAATAGCGATATGGTACTCATTGCAGCAAAAGCCGTGAGCATTGCTGCCGGTGGCAATTCATGCAGGCCGGTATTTACGGAGCGGCTGGTTCAGGTGCTGGCGATTTGGCAGGTCCAGATGCAGGCGATGCGGCAGGTGGATCGGTGTCACTGAAAAAATCTTCCTTCATCAGACTGTCGATCTGCACGGCCAGATCGGGGTAGATGGCTTTGGCAAGCTCGGCAGCGACACGGTCGATGCTGGACGAGGGCAGCATGGCCAGAGGATGGTTCACCAGCACGAGTCGCTGGTTGCTGACGGCGGGGATGTCCAGCCCACGGAAAGCAGCCAAGCGCGGTTCATCATCCAGTTTCCCCAAGTCAGCGGCTTTGGGCGAAAGCAACACAACGACATCGGGCGCTGCTTCAAGCAGTTTTCACGGTCGTAGGTAGGCGCACCAACGGAGGCATCCCCCGCAGCATTGAGTGCGTTTAAGGTGGTCAGCAATTGATGATGCACAGTGTTCGGGCCGACGACCATGACAGGGTTGGTGCCTAACACCAGCAGCACTCGCGGTCGTTTCTGCTCAGCGGTGAGTTGACCGAGTTTGCCCAGACGCATGAGCATGGTGAGCTTGACCCGCTGTGCTCTCAAGGGTTGATTCAGAAGTGTGCCGATGCTGGGGGTTTTGGCCTGTTCAGTCACGGCGGGTGGAGTTGGTTCGGAGCCACCTGTGGTTGATGGGGCAGTGGCGGGCGGGGCTGGTGGTGCAATCCCGGTCAAGCCAGTGACGAACTCAGCCTCATCGAGAAGGATGGTGCCGATTTCCGCCATGGATGTGGGCGAGGGATAGGCCACAATTTGAAAATCTGAGCGTCGCGCCAGGTCCTGCAGACGGGTGGGGACGCCTTCCTTGGTAAGCATGATCAACACATGAGTGGGTTTGGCAGCCAGCAGGGCTTCGCTCTGAATGTCCATGATGTCACCGACGATGGGCAGACCCACGGGAGCAGCATCATCACTACGGGACACGCCCGCCAGCAGATGAGCCTGATCAATATCGACGATCATCTGCGACAAAGCCGGAGCCAGCGTCACCAGCCGCATCGCAGGCCGTTTATCCCGGTCAGTGATTTCCACATACTGGCTCGCAGAGTCGTCGCAGCCGGCCAGCAGCAGCGACATACAAAAGGTCAGCAGCAAGAGAGTCAGGTAACGGTGGTGCATGGGTGAGGTCCCGGGGGCAGTGTCGTCGGCTGGTGTAGTGTAGGGCTCTGTGCGGGTGGTTTTACGAGCGACGGTTTAATCCCAAGCCAGCCAAATGTTCATCGGTCAGGCACAGGGCATGGGTGTAATGGAATTAAGGCAAGTGATCAGGCTGCGGAAGGATCATCACCCGGCAGGCCGCGTACGCCGGGACCATCGGAGGGGTCGGGGGAGCCGGATTTGCCTTGCGCAGCTTGTGATACCGGCAGGCCCGACGCGCCAGCAAAACCGGGGGATCCAGAAGCGCCGGGAGAGGCGGGGTATCCGGGGGCACCTGTTGCTACTGCGGAGGTTGGCGGAGCATCCGATGCGGGCTTGTCGAGGTTGATTTCGTCGAATTCCGTACCATCGGCATCTCGGCGAAGCAATAAATAAATCCATGTATTGGCGGACAGAAAATAGCTGATGGCAAACGCAGCCAGCAAACCCACCAACGCATAAACCCAGATGGAAATCACGATGGCGGATACTTTGCCAGTGATGCCCAGCAGCCAGAGATCGGTGTTGTAGGCAAGTGCCCCAAAACGTGGTGAAGGCAAAATAGCTTCAAAGCGATCCACTCCCAGATCCGCCTTGCGAAAGACCCCCAGACTGACGAAAAATCGGGTGAGCCAGAGGGTGAGAAACACCAACCGTGGCCACAAAGATGTAGCAGACCGCACCGTACAACAACGCCAGCACGTTGTAGAAAAGCCATCGCCAGGGCCTGCCCAGCACATAGTTGTAGCACCGGCTCACAGCATCAAAGGCATCAGTCCCCTCGACCGCCAGGGCTGGATAAAACAACGACAGGCTCAATACCCAGCCCACCAGCAGCAAGGTTATCAGCACACCCACGAGCAGCATCACGCCAAATAGCAGGGCACCCGCCGCATCGAGCACCGGCCAGTTGAAGAAGAAGGCACCGGCAAGCGATAACACCAGCCCCATCCCCATGGCCAGCACCAGCGGCAAGAGGGGCGTGCCCACCAGCCATATCCACCGGTAGCCGGCAAATTGCACCGCTTTGCTGGGCGAAAGACGCTCATCCTTGCAGGCATGCAGGGCGTTCATGCGGGCCACAGCCTCCGCCAAGAATGGCCCACAACCCAAGCCCCGTAAACAAGGTACA
>JAAUTM010000091.1 GCA_012031455.1 Phycisphaerales bacterium | reverse complement strand
CCCCAGGAAATTTATGACCTCTGCATCATATAGTGTTTTATTGTCTAGAACATGCAGGAAGGTGATATCATCAACTGATGCCTCGCATATGGGAATAGTGCTCCTCCCTAATGCGGCTGACAGCAGGAATGTTTTACATATTAGTTGATATTTCATCTTAAGAACTCTTCTTATAGTATGAGTATAATGCTGCATGGTATATGCATTTGATTGACTAAGGATACCCCAATAAGTAAATTATACCTTGCGACGTCGTGCTAAGGTCATTGCTCCAGCCACAGCAATCAATGCTATGCTTGACGGTTCTGGAACTTGGTAGCTACCGAGTGGTACTGGTTCGGTACCACCCCAACCATTAAATCCGCCTGTACCACCAGCTAAAGCCTTTGGGATACCATCGAGGTGGTCCGATTGTGGATTACCGGAAGTGGGGTAGAACCAATCATTGAGGTCAAAGACATTCTTGGCGGTAGTGCCATTCTTACGATATATCCAACTGTCCTGGTAATTCCATGCGGTATCTATGGCAGGTGGGGTCTCGGGAATGTCTTGGGTACCGAGTATGTCGAGGATCGACCAACCTGTTGAGCTTGATGTATCACGCCGTAAGATAGCTGCAGTATCGTCACCATCAAAACTCAGTTTCGTATTGTAATAGTCTGCTTCGAATCCGAAGTAAAGCGGGAAGTCTCTTGACTCATTACCCAGTGTAAGAAATGTGCCAGCAGAAGCAGTGATGGTAGGAAATATGAAAACGGGTTCAAGTTCATCTTCATCCGCGCCAGGTAACCCCTTGATAACCCTGCCATTGGTACCGCGGGACACAGCATAATGGCTTAGATCAATTACGTCTTCCGTGACATATACTTCAACGCCCCTGCCCCCACGTGTCGTGTCGAATACGCTTGTAAGGATGAGTTTAGCCTCTACAGTCTGCTCAATGAAGGTCGCTGCGGACGTGGCCATCACTATTCCTAGCGTCGTACGAATCATTCTATTCAACATTTCCATTCTCCTGTCCCTATTTGGACAACATTATGAGCAAAGGTAGCTTCGACACACGCGATGCAACAATATGCTCAGGTTATGAAGCAGTCTATTAACCATTCAGTAGGTATGTATATAGATCTCTGCGCATAAAAGAGTATCAATCTCCTGCTGTCCCATCAGCCGCCCAATCGTTGGCCTCATAGGACACAACCCACTTACGGTGAGCTGCGTGACCGTCTGCGTAGGCCAGATGGCCACCTTGAAAGTGACGACCAGCGAAGTGCTTCTCGTCTCCCTTCATACGTAATAAGTCTTTTTCATTACGCTCGTAGTAGTAAGGAGCATCTGCGGGAAGGAAATCGAGTTCTGCAGAAGCGGCACGAAGTTCGAAGAAAAGTATGGCTTTCGACGGTGTGCGAATATCGTCGTACCTTAAGCGATTAAGACCATTGATATTGACCGGTTTTATACCGCCCTCAGCTAAGTCTGCGTTCCATGCATACGAGAAATAGTACGGGATCGTTTTTGGTGTCCAAGCACCCAATTGCTCTGGTCCGATCATTGCAGAAGATCGATAAAAATCATCTTTAATGGTGGTTGTGGTACTGGTAGCCCAGCGGACATAGCCTGCAGCCATAACTGGGAATACTCGGGCTGTCCCACGTAAGGTGGTAATGCGTTGCCCCACCACATCTTCTGGGGGTAGTTATCGAGGATACTGAGTTTCTCCCCCTCCCATGGCAGGATGAATTGATGATCATTAAGAAATAGATGCGTACCCTGACCCCACGAACGAGTGTTGGCAAGCGAGTTGACCGCCCAGCCGGATTTACGGGCCTGACTAAGAGCAGGCAACAAGATGCCGATGAGCAGGGCGATGATGCTGATCACCACCAGTAGTTCAATAAGCGTGAATCCGATCCTAGAGTGCGAAGATCGAGAGTACTGGCTAGGTGTCATGGGCATTGCCCGAAACAAAGAAGAATTCCATAACGGACGCCATGCTTTGCAGCCACGTTCAACATTGAGAAGGGAGGTCGTAATAATTTCGCTTACGGGTGAAAAAGTGATGCGGTTGGGAACCTGAACGGCGGCAGTATTCAACCCAGAATCGCTGCAAATCGCTCGCTTGAAAAGAGCGATTACCCAAGCGACAGCTGGGCGACTTTGGCGAAAAGCTTGAAATTCAACCGTTTGCGTCATGGTAACCAGCGTCCTTTTGGGATTGAGAAAAGTGTATAAGCGCAGAGCGACAGGCTTATGAGCGATTGGTTAATTCAAGAAACAATCGCCAATCAAGGAGTTATCGCAATTTTGAAACCCACTCACCCAATCGGCGAGACAAAAGAAATGCAAACTCATCCAACTGCAGATATTGCCCAATCTTCTCCTCACTTCTGATACCGCTCTGCCTGCTGGGTTTCGACCTTGAGCGGGCAGCCGGCCAGCCAGGCGGGGACGGTTTCCAGAATCTGTTTCACCTGAGCTTCGGCCTGATCGGCCTGGGCCTGCGGACACTCGATGACCACTTCATCATGGACATGCAGGATCACGCAATGTCCTGCTTGTTCCAGCGTGATGATCGCCTGAGCCAGCACATCACGGGCCGTGGTCTGCTGAGGAAGGGAGCCAAGCCGCCGATGCGTTGCAGTGTAATCCCCTACCGCAGACGGTCGAGGCGGGTGGCGATGATGCTGGCCATCCCGGCACGCAGGTCGTTGCTTAGCTGCGATGCGGAGATCATCTGGTTGAACGTCTCGTCGAGGGCGAGCAGATCGGTGATTTTGCGTTCGGCATACTCGGAGGTGATGCCGCAATGAGCGGCGAAGGCAAGAAAATCGGCGCGATGGACGCGGTTACGTTTGCCGTTCATGGTCAGGGCCAGTTCATCGGCCTCTTCGGGGATGGCAAGGCGGGACGACACCAAGTCGTAGGCGGGGCTGAGCGCGACGATACCGTCTTCGCTGGTCAGCAGCGAAAAGTTCTTGCGGTGGGCGTCGCCATTGCCGATAGCGAAGTTGAAGATAGTCAGTTCGAAGAGTCGCTGCAGGTCGAGCAGCGCAAAGGTGCAGTACTCGCGGATCGCAGCGGCGATATGTTCGTGGCTCCCGGCATACTTGTCGGGTCCTCCCAGAATCTGGTGCATGTCTTCACAGGCGAGTTTCTCGATGCGCCGGCCCTTCTTGAATCGATCGAATCGTTTGATCAGGTAGGCCGGGGTGCCGTCGGAAAGCTCCAGCAGCAGGCACGGCGCTGTGCGCAGCCCGAACCGCTGGCCCATCGACATGCAGAGGTATTCGTTCTGCGGCAACTGAGCGAAGGTCTGCTTCTGGGGCTTGAGGATGAACTGCCCCTCACGTGCGACTGACACCAGTTTGTCACCCACGAGGCGCATGGACAGCTTGGGCTGGACGCCGGAGATGCTGAGTTTGCCTGCCAGCTTCTGCGCTTCGAGCGCGATCTCGCTGGATGAGATGGCAATGGTCGGCCGGATCGGCTTGCCGAACATCGCGCGGAGCGGCTTGGCGTCGTAGTCAATCGGCATCGGTCATCTCCTCCCCCGGAACCCCCGGCAGCATTTGCAGGCTGACAGCACCAATGCAGTCACCGCAGGTGTGCAGGAGCAGGCCGAAGGTGTCGGTCTCATCGACCTTGATCGTTGGCGCGACGATACGGAGATACCAACCCTCCGGCACCAGACCGGCAAAAAAGGGGAACAACACCGGCGACTCGAACGGTTCGGTCTGCAGCGGCAGCGTCAAGGAGATGGCAGTGCCAACAACCAGATAGGCGGGGTCATAGGCGAACCGATAGCCACCGCCGGGTAACTCGGTAAGCGTACCCGCGAGTCGATCGCGGTAGTAGACGAGGGCTTGGCGGCTCATTGTTTGGGCCTCACCTGCAGTTCGTGGCCAAGCAGGTCGAGCACCTGCTGAACCTTGTCGAGGCGGACAGTCGGCTTGCCCTGATCCAGTTCACGAATGAACCGCAGACCGACGCCAGCGCGTTGGGCCAGTTCCGCCTGAGTCAGCCCGGCAGCTTTACGCAAACGCGTGATGTCGGCCGCGATTTCCATCGGCATGGTCCTGTTCGGGTACGATTCAATCCAACACTCCAGTATCATCGGTCGTAATGGAGCAGTCGTCAACCATAAATATACCCGAAAGGGTATTATTAATACGCCAAATTACCACTTTATAGTCACCATATTCCATAAATCAGTATATTTATACCCGATCGGGGTTACCAGATTGGCGATAGTCATGGGAGGGGTCACGTGTTCCGGGTATCTTGAAAAATATCTTGAAAGGCTCTGTAAATCATGGGTATTTATCATTTCAGTCTTGCTTTTCTGCTGCGTCATACAACCCTCTGCACCAAAGACGAACGACTGGAGCTCAACATTTTTTACTCCTTTCTAGAGTTTGTTGGCTAACCTTTAACTGATCCAGGTACCCCTGGAACGCCAGAGGGCCTGATTCTGCCACATTCATTGTACCACATAATGGTACCAGAATGGTACTTTCAATGCAAATGGATAACAGATATGCGTATCTTAATGTCAAGGGGGGCATCGAGCGCTGCAAAGACGTGTCGCGTGGCCAGCGTTACGGCGAATCGGCGGCAAGGGAAGTTGAAACCCTGGGGAATACGAGGGGTGCGGAACCCGGAGCATCACGAAGTTGGGGGATAATTCCGGGGGGGGGGTTAGGATGGATTCTTTTCCTGGGCGGTGAGGGTATAGCGACTGCCCCGGTCATTGGGTATGGGGGTGACTTGAATGCGTTTCATCTTCTTGAGCTCGTTGAGGATGTTCCACAGGCGGGTCTTGCGCTTATCCTGCCGCCAGACCTGCAGGAGCTGATTGCTGGTCATTTCGCCTTGGTTACGCAGTAAATGGATGATGAATTCCCGGTTGGGCAATCGCTTGGGATCCCGGGTTTGGGGGGCAGGGCTGTCCGCGAAAGTGGCAGGGTTCTGGGGTTCCTGACCTGGATCTGTCAAGGAAATTCTCATTTGCCTGGCCTGTGCCTCCAGCAGATCCAGTTCTTCACGCAGCTGACGGTAACGCTTGCGCATGTGGGTGATCACCTGCAGGACTTGGGCAAAGTTCATTTCATCCAGTTTGGGCATGGCCATCCTCCTGAAGTCGTTGTCATTACCCTAAGTCAGCAACAGGTACCTGTCAATTCCCTTGGGGTATCGGCTGCCGGGCGATTGCTACCGCTGTTTGACAGACAATACACCCCTCATGCAACCTCAGGCACTTGCAGGAAGTACCAAGTAAAGTACAATATGAGATACCTTAAAACACAACAAAGGAGGTATCTATGGTTGCTCCGCTAGGTTACGATGACCAGGCATGCTTTCGGACAGGGGAGTTGCAACGCTCAGAACCCAGGGAAGTGCCTTGGCCCGGCGGATTGCCGTCCCCAAGGAGAGATTCAAGAAGTTCCTGTCACCTCATCTTCAGGGCGCCTGCTTCATCTTTGAGGCCATGGACAAGGGGCTCATGGCGGTGCTGGAACCCTCAGAATGGACAGTATTCTGTGCTTTGGCCAACATCTGCCCAGAGCTTTCCCCAGCCGAGTTCGCCTGTCCGAGCTTTGCGGTTGCAGTGAGTCCACCGTGGATCGTGCCCTCAAGCAGCTGGGGCGCAGGGGCGTGCTGGTCAAGCGCAGCCGGGGTAAATCCGCAGGCGGACACTTTCGATCCCGAGAGTATGAATTTCAAGAGTCAGGGCACTGGGTCTTGACCCGGTCGATCCCCAGGCATGCCCTTGATTCTGGCCACAAACCTGTCACCGGTGACAAGCACCGTCGGTCATCCATGACGCATGGCCGACCGTCACCCATGACTAGAGAAGGAATGAAGCCCTTAAAAGAAAAGAACCTAAGCAAGCGGGCGGAGTATCTTTTCTCTTTGGGGCGGAATGCGTCCCTTGACTTATTGACAGGCAATGAAGTTAAATCTCCAGACTCCTTGACTCGTGCTGCATTTATCAAGGCTTCTGCTGGCCTGAGATTATCCCTTTTACCCTGTGTTGAGCAGGATCATGTTGAGCCTGAAGATTCTAAGGCTGCTTTAGCCTTTGTGGAACAGAATGATGCTGAACCTGAAGATTCAAATCTTGAAGTGGATCCTGATCCCGGGCTTGATGCCGAGCCTCAGGACGGGTCAGACTTTGAGCCTGAGTTTGAGCCTGAAAATCATGATGAGCCTGAAACTGAGCCTGAACCAGAGCCCGAACTTGGGCTTGAGCCCGAATTTGAGC
>JAAUTM010000090.1 GCA_012031455.1 Phycisphaerales bacterium | reverse complement strand
ATCGATGCGATTTTCATTCAAGCGTCGCTGAGCATCCAGCAGCCGGGGCAGATCTCCCAGCACTGCATCGGCCCGTGCCAGCCAGGTGGCAAACACAAACGGCAACCCGGTAAGCTGATGCCAGGCCTGCCCCAGGTCCACATCAAAGGGGTAGCGCTGCGGATCCGGGCGGTGGGTTACCACCTTGTCGCCGATGAGCAGCATGGCTTGCGGCGGAGCCGAGCCTGCGAGCAACTGGGCATGCGACCCCGCAGGCAGATCCATTAATTGGGGTTGATTCTGATGCAGCTTGGCGAGCAGCACCCGCACCAGAGCCACGCTGGTGTGACTATCGGTATCCACATGCAGCTGCTGGATTTCATGCAGGGGTACCTGACTAACAAGCGCACTGTCAGCGTCGGGCCATCGCAGCCAATGCCACCCACGGGGACCACCACCAAAGGCACCTTGCTGCGCTGAAAATCAATCACCGGACACAGAGCAATATCGGTTTGACCTGATTCCAACCCTGCGAGCAAAGCACTGGGAACATCCAGTTGCAAATGTTGGTGAGGTTGCAACACCAGGCCATCAATCAGCGGCTTGGCGTTGAGAAAACTGACGCAACCAACCTGAATGTGTCGTGCTGGATTGGCGATGGGCCGGGCGGTTGTCATGGGTGCTTTTGGCATCACACAATTCTAGGTTCTGTCTCAAAACGAGCCGCGACCGTAAGGGAGCGGTGGTTCGAATGAACGTTTGGATAACAGAACCGCTCCCTTACGGTCGCGGCTCGTATCATACAAGGCGTTTTGAGACAGAGCCCAGGTTCAGGGGTGACACCGAGGTTTCCATTGGACCGAGCACCACGCCTCCATCCAGCGATTGCATGTGAACCTCACCCGTTGCGCGGGCGGGCGGCCCAGTGCAGTTTCTGCGCCAGTTTCTGCCAGTACGTTCGATTGGGGTGATGCACCAGACGCAAAGGATGCTGATAGCGCTGGATGAACACCTGCTGGCCGGGCTGGAGTTTGACGTTGGTTTGCCCATCAATCACCAGCGTTGTGCCGGGGTTGGGCTTATCGACTCTCAGACACAATCCGCAATCCGCACTCACCACCACCGGGCGGAACGACAGGCTGTGCGGACAGATCGGCGTGACGCACAAAGCTTCCAAATCCGGGCTGAGGATCGGGCCTCCCGCAGCAAGGTTGTATGCTGTCGAACCGCTGGGCGTGGCGATGATGACGCCATCACCTGCAAAACGGGTGGCGCTTTCACCCCCTCGGCAGGCATCGGCGATCAGCTCCATATCAATCAGGCGATGCGGCTCCCCGGCGGTGATGACTGCATCATTTAAGGCCAGCCTGCGACACAATAAACCCGGGGCAGTGTCACGATGCACCCAGGGGTCCCCCACCTGACGGTCAAACAATCGCACCTCCAGCACCACTCGCCGGGCATGGGGAAACTGGTTGGCAACCAGACGATCCCAGTAGGTCTGCACATCTTCGAGGCTGAACTCAGCGAGAAAACCGAGCTTGCCGAAGTTGATGCCGAGGATGGGGATGGCCTGATCCAGCAGATGCCGGGCTGCGTTCAGCAGGGTCCCATCGCCACCCAGCACCAAGGCTGCATCGGCCTGGGGCAGGTTGGGAGTGGTGTCCGCTTCCCACTGACACAAATCCGGCTCGCCCACAATCTCCGCCCGTGTACTGAGCCACGGCCTGAGCACTTCCAGCGCACTGACCACCGCTGGCTTGGACAGGTTGGCAAGCAGCAGCACCCGTGGCTTGGCACGCGAAGTTGAAGCGGGGGTGACAGAAGTCATGGCAACAGTGTATCCGCCAGTCTTTGAAGGGAAAGCGGACAGTGACTGGCGTGATCAAACAACTTAGGCCTTGACCACTCGGGCATGCGGCTTGGTCACTGCCCCAGAGCGTTGCGGGTGTCGATGACCAGCTTTGCATGGCTGGCCACCATTTGCCAGTCGATCGCTTTGTGATGCGTGGCCACCACCACGACATCGTACTTGCGCAGGTTGGCCGGGGTGAGCTTCACGCTCTTCATGCCCAGGTCGTACTTGCGCATGGCGTGGGTCTCTGCCACATGCGGGTCGTGATAATCGACCTTCGCCCCCAGTTCCCTGAACTTCTCAATCAATTCAAAACTGGGGCTTTCACGCACATCATCGACATCCGGTTTGTAAGCAAGCCCAAGCACCAGCAAACGCGAACCCTTGATGGCTTTGCCATGGTCGTTGAGGGCATGAACCGTGCGCTCCACCACGTAATCGGGCATGTGGTGATTCACTTCACCGGCCAGTTCGATGAAGCGCGTGGGCATGCCCACTTCACGAGCTTTCCAGGTCAGGTAAAAAGGGTCGATGGGAATGCAGTGTCCGCCCAGCCCGGGCCGGGGTAAAAAGCCTGGAAACCAAACGGCTTGCTGGCAGCGGCCTGGATCACTTCCCACACATCAATGCCCATGGCCGTGAGCACCATTTTCATTTCGTTCACCAAGGCAATGTTCACCGAGCGGTAGATGTTCTCCAAAAGTTTTGGCAGCCTCGGCCACCTCCGCACTGGACACGGGAATCACCTGGGCGATGGCCTGCCGATACATGTCCGTGGCCAGCTCGCCGCTGATTTTGTCGATCCCGCCCACGAGCTTGGGGATGGTCTGGGTGGAAAAATCCTTGCGCCCGGGGTCTTCTCTTTCGGGTGAAAATGCCAGGTAAAAATCCTTGCCGCATTCATATCCGCGAGCTTCAAAACGGGGCAGAAGAATTTCACGGGTGGTGCGGGGGTACGTGGTGGATTCCAGCACGATCAGCTGACCCGGACGCAGGGTTTTGGCGATGTCATCGCCGGTGCGTTCGATGAAGGAAAGGTCAGGCTCAAGGTGTTTACCCAGCGGTGTGGGGACGCAGATGATGATGGCATCGGCTTCACCGAGCCGGGTGAAATCCGTGGTGGCTTCAAAGCCCTTGCCCCAGGCTTTGCTCATGTCGCGCACCCAGTCCTCGCCCAGATGCTTGAGGTAGTTCACCCCTTTTTGAGCTGCTGCATTTTGCGCGGATCAATGTCAAAACCTAAAACAGGAAAGCCTGCTTGAAAGAACGCACGCAAGAGCGGCAGACCGACGTAACCCAGACCGACCACACCGATTAGTGCTTTTTTTTGGGCGATTTTTTGGGAAAGCTTCAAGGCAATGATTCCAGGGGGTGAGGGATGAAAACAGCAAGGTAGCCGCAATGGTATCGGCAAATCGCCGGGGGATGGATGAGCCTTGTGAAGATTCACAGGTAGCTAACCATGTCCGTACGAAATAAGTACATCGCAGCAGGCAACCGCTCACTACCGTTCGCGGCTCTGATAGTCAGTTCGCGGCTCTGACAGACAGTTCGCGGCTCTGATTGCATGACTCGACTCTGATCAGAGCCACGAGCGGAAGCGAGTGGTTGTTTACTGTTCAAATACATTCCGCTGCAAGCTTATTACCCTAATACAATGATCGTGCCTTGAGGGTGGTATTGCTATCGGATGGAAGACTGTTCACAATGCCTTCTTTGACCGGGATTACGCCAGGATAGCACCATGAAGATCAAATACTTTGCAGATACGGATACAGCCCTGCTGGAATTGGGCGATGGCGCAGTGGCAGAGACCAGGGAACTGTCGGAAGATATCTACCTGGATTTGGATGCAGCGGGCCACGTGGTGTCGATGACGGTGGAACATGCAAGTCGGCAAATGGATCTCACGGAAGTCAGCTTCATGCAGATGAATCAGCGTACAACCGAGTCTCTTGGCCATGTTTGATTTGCATTGGTAACCGTGCTGCAAAAGAACATCACAGCAGGCAACCGCTCACTACCGCTGGCGTTTGAGATTAATCATGCAGTCAATGTCAATATAAAAAAAGCGAAACCCACGGGGTTAGCCGTGGGTTCCGTGCGTGAGTACGCATTTGTGTGTGTGTAAGTTGAGGTACGCTTAGAGTGCTGCGTTGTCGGATTCGCCCGTACGGACACGGACGACTTTCTGCAGCGGGTAGACGAACATCTTGCCGTCGCCGACCTTCCCGGTGCGGGCGCTGCTGACGATGGCATCGATGGCCTTGTCCAGATCTTCGCTCTTGACCGCGATCTTGATCAGGACCTTGGGCACAAAGCCCACGTCCATACGCTGACCACGATAGCGTTCGGTATGACCCTTCTGCTTGCCGAAGCCTTTGACTTCGATCGCGGTGCAGCCGAGGATGCCCAGGCTTGCGAGTTTGGCTTTCACGCCATCCAGCGCCACGGGCCGGATAATGGCTTCAATCATGTGCATGGTGGAAACTCCGGTTTATGCTTGGAACTTAAGGATTCAGTGTCATTTTAACGAGTGTCACGGTAATACGATCTACACTGGGTTGAGGCTCAGGCCTCGCGAATGTGGTAGCTCTTGATGTAGGTGGGCTGGAAGTCGGGGTAAGCCGCCATGTCGTGCTCGCCCAGGTCCAGACCTTCGAACTCTTCCTCGGGGGATACACGGATGCCCATCGTGGCCTTGAGGACAAACCACAGGATGCCCGTGAATATCACCGTGAAGACGCCAATCGCAGCGATGCCGATGATCTGCGAGATCAGCTGAGGCATGCCAGCCTTGGCACCAAAGATACCTACCGCCAGCGTTCCCCCAGATACCGCAGACCAGGTGTACGCTGATCGCACCCACCGGGTCATCAATCTTGATCTTATCGAAGAAGAAGACACTGAACACCACGATCACACCGGCGATCACACCAATGAGAATCGAGGAAAGTGCGGCCATCTGATCGGCCCCGGCAGTGATACCCACCAGACCCGCCAACACACCGTTAAGCACCATGGACAAGTCAGGCTTACCCGATAGCGTCCAGCTTGTGAGCATTGCACCCACCGCACCAGCCGCAGCCGCAAGGCAGGTAGTGACCAGGGTCAGCGAAACCAAGCCTGGGTCCGCAGAGAGAACCGAACCGCCGTTGAACCCGAACCAGCCCAGCCACAGCAGGAAGACACCGATGGTCGCCAGAGGCATGTTATGTCCGGGGATGGGATTGGTCCCGCCATCCTTGGAATATTTACCCAGACGAGGCCCAAGGATAATCACGCCCATCAAAGCGCCCCAGCCACCGACCGAGTGCACCAGCGTGGAGCCAGCGAAATCGTAGAAGGGGGTATCCATGGTATTGAGCCAGCCGTTGCCCCACTTCCACATGCCTGTGATGGGGTAGCTGATGGCTACAAACAAGGTGGAGAACACCAGAAAGCTGGAAAGCTTCACGCGCTCGGCCACTGCACCGGACACAATGGTCGCGGCCGTGGCAGCGAACATGCCCTGGAACAGGAAGTCAGTCCAGTAGGTGTATCCAGGATTGTAAGCCGAAGTAGCGTTGGCAGCCGCATCCGCCTCGGCAAAGCCAACTCCGAATCCAGCAAAACCAAACCATTTGCCAGCAAAATCACCACCGGGATACATCAGATTGAAGCCCACCAAAGCGTAGGTGAGCAGGCCAATGCCAGGGATCAGAGTGTTCTTGAAAAGGATGTTGACCGTGTTCTTGGAACGGGTCAGCCCCGATTCGACCGTGGCAAAACCAAGGTGCATGACGAACACCAAAGCTGCACTGAGCATCATCCAGACGTTGTTGACCGTGAACATCGCCGCCGAGGCAGCACTGGCTGCGTCCGCAATCTGATCAGGGATGGATTTGACCACTTCCTCCGCCGCCGCAACAGCTTCCGTCGCTGCTGCCGCCACTTCTGCCACCGGGGCTGCTTCCTGCGCCAAGGCCGGACCGGCCAGGGCCGCCGTCAGCATCAATGCCGGGGCAATCCACATCAGTTTGTCCTTCCATCGCACCATAGGGTTGACTCCTTCCCGCACGAGGGTAAATACATGGACCTTGAACTTCCCGACTGGACACCCAGCGGGCCATACCCCTCTATGGCAACTACGGTGCCAATAAGGAAACCGGGATGCCTGAATCCCTGTTAAAACCTTAAATTCACGTGGTTTAGCCTGATAACTTATTTTTAACAGCCGATAATCGACCGCGCAGCCTCAGCGCACCAGCCAAATTAGTGCTTAAAATCTGCGCAGTCTTATTAATTAAGCTGATAGAGTGGGCAACGCGGAGGGGTTGTGACGTCTGGGCAAGTTCGAGTGAGTGATTGATCGGTGAGTCGGTTGATCGGTGGGTCGGGTTATGTCATTGGTTAACGTTTAGCGACGCACCGCAGGTGCGACGGGAATTACGAATAACCGTTAGCGCCGCGACTTGTCGCATC
>JAAUTM010000089.1 GCA_012031455.1 Phycisphaerales bacterium | reverse complement strand
GGCCCCCCGGCCCCGGAACAGGCCACGGCCACCAAGCCAAACGATCTGGATAATGGTGCGACCGAGATGGCGGAACCAACCACCGCTGCCACCCCGGAGTTTATGCACACCTATGCTGCTGGCCGTACTGCCTGGCGCAACGGACAGTTTGCCGAGGCGATCAATCAGCTCAACAGTGCCTTACGCATGTCACCCAATCACCCGGCTGTGCTGGCGCTGATGGGGCGTATTCATCTGCAATCGCTCAATCAGCCAGCCCGTGGGGTGTTATTCCTCGAACAGGCTGTGGCCGGTGATCCGACGGATGTCGAGTCGTTGTTTTTATTGGGGCGATCGGCCTGGGAACAAGGGCAATGGGACCTGGCCATCGTGATTTTGGCTGAGGTTATTGATCGGGCGTCCGAGCCGATGGACCCCGGCTTGCTGGTCCTGGCGCGTCATCTGCTCGGGGCTGCTCTGGAACGTCAGGGTTACGATGCGGCTGCGATCCCGCAGTTCACCGCCAACCTCAAACAGCAATCGCCCTTTGGTCGAACCAGTACCTACCAGCGCGAATTGCAGATGCTCCAGCGCCAGAAACCCCGCATTTGGCAGGGGGTGGGCGATCTTTACATGCGTCAGGGCCAACTCGCGGATGCACTTGAAGCTTACCAGCGGGCCAGGGACACGATGGAGGATCAGGACCGCCCCGCTCTCACGGCTCGATGGGTGTACGTCAATTTGCGTTTGGGTGATATGAAGCAGGTGGCCGGAGCATTGCTGGAACATCTGCGCTCCTCGCCCGACGATGCCAATGCCTTGCAGTTGCTCAAATATGCCCGTCAATATGACGTGCCTCGGGAACTGCTGGTGCCGGGCTTGACGGACATTTACCAAACCACCGGTCAACCGGAATCGCTGGCGCTGGTGCTGGCCGAATCGCTGGATACCGATGAGGGGCAGGAACTGCTGCAGGATCATCTCCAACATGACCCCACGGCTTGGCGGGTGTTTGCCAAGTTGCTGACACTGGCCATGGAGGCGGATGAGAAACGAGCGCCCCCCCTGTTGCGCAGCTTCGAAGGCAACACCGGTCTGCGTGGAGCATTGCTCACCACCGCCCGGTCCATTGAAACCACCCCGCGAGCTGCCTCCTCGTACACGCAGGCTCTGCTGGAAACGGTCCCTGCGGAATCGGTCCAGCAAACCGCCGAAAAACTGCGTGCCTCGGGTAAGGCTGGGGCAGGGATGCTGTACGTGCTGGCACAAAGTGCGATTCGTCAAAAGCAATGGCTGGCCGGGGAAATCGCCTTACGCGAAGCACTGACGATGGAGCCGGTGATTCCTGCGGCGGCTCTGGACCTGGTGCGCGTGCTGCTGGCTCAGAAACAGTGGGATGCAGCGGGAAAAGTGCTTGCCGGGATCACGGATGAAACGGTGGAGGTCACCGGGCTGCGGGTGCAATGGCTCTCGGCTCAGGGTCAGCGCGATGAAGCCTTGACCTTGCTGGATCAGGCCCTGTTGAAAAAGCCCGACGACATGGAACTGGTGGTTGCCAAGGCCATGCTGCTGTTGCAGATCGGGCAGGCCAATAAAGTGCTTGAGGCCCAGCGTCTGCTTCTCTCAGCTGTGGAAACCGCCCCCACCCAGGAACGCTTGTATCAAATTCTGTTTGTGATTTACGACCGCCAGGCGGTGCCTAACGCCCAGCAGCAACGGGTGGCACTGCTTCGCAAAGCCTTGCAGCATATCCCCGGCGCTCGACTGACACGCATCAAGCTGGTGGAGGAACACCTTCGCAGCAATGACCTGCGTGAAGCCCAGCGCTTGCTGGAAAATCTGCTGCAGGAAAAAGCTGACGAACCGGCCTGTGGTCCAACTCATGCTCATCACCCTGCACCGCCTGGGGAAACCTGCTGAGGCAGAGGCGATGCTTAATCAGTATGTCCAACCGGAGACCACCGATCGCCGCTGGCTCTTACTGGCACGCGGTTTTTATGCAGGCACCGGGCAGCAGGACAAAGCCTTGATGATGGTCGAAAGGCTGGCATTGCTCGCACCCGCAGGCCCGCAGCGGGATATGCAACTGGCAGCGATCTACCTGCAAACCGAGCGGGCGCAAAAAGCAGCGGACCTGCTCATCAAAACCGTGAGTAACTGGCCGGTGCAGACCCAGCAGACGGGCAAGTCGGCAAATGGTGCCGTGGCTAACACCCCAGCCTCGCCCCCGCCCCCGGTGATGCCCGATGGCAGCGTGATGGAAAATGGTGATGAAAACGATTTGAGTCAGGAGGTTGATGAGGCTGTTGAAGCAGGTATTAACGGCCCTGGGTTGGATGAAGCTTTGGGATTGCTGGCCCGGGCGCTCATTCGGCTGGAGCGCGGGAACGAGATCGATGGCTGGTTTGAAAAAGCAATCGGGCGACACCCTCAGGAGGAGGCAACCCTTCGTTTGCAATGGGCGATGATGCTCCAGCGCATGGGCAAGACCAGCCTCGGGGAGGCACAACTCCACCGCGTGCTGAAACTCAAACCCGATGATGGGCCAGCCCTCAATGCCTTGGGTTATGGCTGGGCGGATCAGGGCATCCAGTTGCCCCAGGCCAAAGCCATGATCGAAAAAGCCCTTTCACAGGAGCCGGAGAACCCTGCCTACCTGGATTCCATGGGCTGGGTGGAATACAAGCTGGGACGGTTCCCGCAGGCAGTGGAATGGCTGACCAAGGCCCGCATGAGGCCCGGCGGAGATCACCCGGTGATACTCGATCACCTGGGCGATGCCCTCTGGCGCGCCGGACGTAAAACCGAAGCCTTGCGTTACTGGCAGGTGGCCTTGGATGGCATCACGCCAGATATGGTCAAGGACGACCCGGAAGTGAGCCGTTTGCAAAGTTTGCTGCCCGCCAAAATTGCTGAGGCAACTGCGGATCGTGAACCCGCCACCGCAGCCGTGGGGCAAACCTGGCGGCACCCGCTGCGCAGCCGTAAGCGTGGTAGCAGTGTTACGAATCCGCCCATGTCCTATCAGAGCCGCGACCCCCGGGGCGGAAGCGAGCGGTGGCTTGTAGTGGTCGATGGTGTTATTGATCCGGAACTTCGGGGACGAAGGTCCGGCGTGGAATGAAGATCAGTCTCGCAGTAATATCGGCTGGTTCGCCCTGCCTGCAGGCACACTGAAGTATCTCAATAGTATTCAAAAACAGAAATGATCAGTGGTGAGGCTGATTGATGTGTTTGTTCTTGTGATCTCTGCGTTCTCGGCGATCTCTGCGGCGAAAATGTTCTTTCATATCCGGCCCTGAAGGGCTCGGCGTCATCTAAACAAGCATTGGCAGGCAAGAGCACACAGCGCCCTACGCTGCGCTACGGGACGCGGTGTGGCACCCGACAGGTTCAATGTCCAAAGACCAAGGTCCAAAGTCCGAGGTCCAATGTCCAAGGTTGAAGCCAACCAGACGCGACAAGTCGCGGCGCTAACCGTTACGATTGACTCGGCCACTTGGCCACTTGGCCACTTCCTGCTTCGGCATGCCGACCTACCCGCCATGGATGCCGAGTTTGGCTTCCTCAAGGTCGTCATAGAGTTGGAAGACCATATCGAGTTTGGTGATTTTAAACAGGAAGGAGACATTGCTTCGGCAGGCAGCCAGGGCGATTCGGCCACGCACATGTTCAACTTCCTGCATGAACTGCACCAGCAGCCCGATGCACGCTGAGCCGACGAACTCAACCTGATGCATATCCAGTACAAAATACACGGCGTTGTCGCAGCGCATCCGCTGCATCAGATCGTCAATGATCTCCTGCATCGTGGTCATGTCCAGCGGGGAGACTTCGATGCTGACCACCACGAGGTTATTGGATTGTTCAAGTTGGTAGCGTTGAGTGAGCATGTTGGCTTTATGACTTTTGGCAAGTCTATGAGTGATCGTTGTTACGAGCTGCGAAACGTCACGGGAGCGGTTCCTGATGGTTGGGTGGATTCGGATCACGCTCGCTGGCTATCGGTGAGGGACTACCCTAAGCATCGTATACAGCAGGGAGTAAGGCTGCCCCTAGCGCCAATTTACCGGGGCGTTAAGATTTTTGCGGTCGCTCCAATCGCGCCAAACGTTACCATCGGCAAACTATCAGGCAGTGCAGGGCTTGCAGAGTGCTGGATGGGGTAGGTCGCGTGGTTGCCAACCGGTCTGGGCAGTGATGGTGCTGATATCAACCAGGCTGGTGATCTGCTCAGCAGGCTTTTTGAGGGGGATGCCGGGGTAAAAGGTTTGCAGAAAATCGGGAATGACTGAGGCTGCGACGTTGGACACTACGGGGAGGTACACCCGATGATCGGCAGGTCGGCCTGGAGCGTGGCAAGGATCAGGGCTGTGGCATCGTTGCGGGTGAGATAGGAAAAAGCCTGGCCGATGGCGGTACGGGACACTTGATCGGGATGTTCGGGCAGCTTTGCCATCAACGGGTAATGAATAGTGTCTTCGGGCAGGGCGGGGAATCGCATGGAGATGCACTGGATGCGTGGCCGGGTCACGAAGGAAGCGAGTATCTGTTCGCTGAGGTACTTGGACAAAGCGTAAGTGTTGGTCGGGTTCGCCGGGCTGTCGGAATCCAAAGGAAGATAGGACACTTTGACGGGTTGCTGATCAGGCTGGACGGCATGGTAGCGCTGTTCGCTGGCAATGACCTGGATGGTACTGGCGAAGATGATTTTGCGGATGTCGCCAGCGATGGCGGACTGGAAGACGTTGGCATTCATCTGCATGTTTTCATGCAGGGTGCCCAAGGTACCCAAAGTCCGGCGGACCCCGGGATGATTGGCCAGATGTATCAGGGCCTGGGCATCCTTGCAAAGGTCCATGACGGCATTGGCATCCAGTAAATTAAGCACTTTCACCGGGATGGGCAGATGAGGGCCTTCGACAGTATCGGTGGCCAGAACCTGGTATCCGGCGGCGAGCAGTTGGCGAGTAACCACGGTCCCGAGCCGACCTGCGGCTCCGGTCAAGACGACTTTCATGGCAGTGGATTCCATTGCATGGCGGGGCAAAGTCGAATAAGCCGACTTCGTAAGCGTCATAGCATAAACCTCGGGCCCATAAATACCAACATCGGGCAAGGCGGATTGGCTGATGCGTCGCCAGTGAGGGATTCACATTACCTCCGGGAATTGACCGATAACTTTCATCATGAGGTTGAACGTCTATCGCAAAATTTGCAGCATGGAACAGCTTGCAAAGCTGGCATCGGGTTATCACGCGCAGGCAAAGCGCATCGTGCTATGTCATGGATGTTTTGATATTGTGCATCCGGGGCACCTGCGTTATCTGCAATTTGCCCGGGAACAGGGTCAGGTGCTGGTGGTGACGCTGACGGCGGACGATGCGATTGAAAATCGGATGGGACCCGGCCTTACGTCCCGCAGGAACTGCGTGCCGAGGCGCTGGCAACGCTGGAGATTGTGGATCTTGTGGCCGTGGTGGATGGGCCAACCGCTGAGCCTGTGATCCGCTGCGTGAAGCCGGATGTGTACGTCAAGGGCAGGGAATATGAATCGTCCACCCATGCGGGGTTCATCACGGAAAAGACGCTGGTGGAAAGCCTGGGGGGGCAGGTGATTTTCAGTTCGGGGGAGGTGGTGTATTCCTCATCAGCGATTCTGGATCAGGTAGGACAAGAGCAGATGGATCGGGAGAGCGATCCGGCGATGCGATTAAGGGCCTGTTGCCGACGGTGGGGCATTGCTAAGCCGGGCATGGCCCAGTTGCTGCGGGAAAAGATACCGGGCAGGCGTGTGCTGGTGGTGGGGGATGCGGTGCTGGACCGGTACATTTTCTGCGATGCGGGAGAGCGTTCGGGCGAGGCACCGATTCTGACGGTTCGGCCCCAGAAACACGCCCATTACCCCGGAGCAGCAGCGATCATTGCCTGTCATTTGCAGGCTCAGGGAGCCAGGGTGCAACTGGTCAGTGCCATGGGGGATGATCAGGCCAGTGCGGAATTGACGGACACCCTGCGCAACCGGGGGATTGTGGTGCATGGGATTAAGGCACGAGCCACCTTGCCCACCAAACGCGTTTATGTGGTGGAAAGCCAGAAACTGCTCAAGGTCGATGATGCTCAGGCTCAACCATTGAGCAGCCTGCAGCAAAAAGAATTGATGGGGATGCTTGAAGATCAGCGCCACGAGCTGGATGCAGCGATATTTGTGGACTTTGGCTGCGGGACGCTTTCGCCGACGCTGGTGCGCGGTGCGATTGAGTTGTTGCGTCCATCGGTGGGCATCATCAGTGGTGATGTGAGCGGCCGCGTCCACCTTGCGTGGCGTTCAAGGGGGTGGACCTT
>JAAUTM010000088.1 GCA_012031455.1 Phycisphaerales bacterium | reverse complement strand
GGTGATTTCATCAAGGTGGACTACTACGGCTCGCAGTCGGACCTGCGCAGCATCGCCTTGGTGAGCATTCCCGAAGCCACGCAACTGCTTATCAAGCCCTTTGACCCGGCAGCACGCAGGCCATCGTCAAAGCCATCCAGACCTCAGGCTTGGGCCTCAACCCCATGACCGAAAATAAACAGATTCGCCTGAGCCTGCCCCCGCTCTCCGGGGAGCGTCGGCAACAACTTATGGGTTCAGTGAAATCCATGGGCGAACAAGCCAAGGTCACCCTCCGCAACGCCCGCCGAGATGGGAATAAGCACATCGAAGCCCTCAAGAAAGATAAGGCCCAGCACGTCTCGGAAGATGAACTGGAAAAAGCCACGGAAGATATTCAGAACATGCTCAAGAAATATGAAGAGGAATTGGACAAGCTCGTGGCTGCCAAGCAGAAGGAAATTCAGGAAGTGTGAACATCATGAATAATGGTTCACGAAGCCCACACCGCATCGGTGTGGGTGTTTGACTGAACGACAATGTAAGATGACCTGCCTCATGCCTGCCCCAAACCGTCAGCGTATTCTCCGCCAGCATCTGCAAACCGACCAGCTCCTTGGGGTTTCCGCGGTGCCTGTGCATCTTCAAGCTATCGCACCGATCTCCGCCACGCCAAAATCCACGCCCCCTCCCAACCTGCCGACGTGAACCAGCCCCCTGCTGCCACGATCAACCCCTGTCCTCCCATGCCCGTCAAGCCAGTTCGCGCATCAGCCACAGCGTCACAACCGATCGTGCAAAGTCAGTCCATCGTTGTGGTGGTGAAGCCTCGTACCCGTGAAGAAAAAGCCCACGAGCTGGCACTGCTCAACGATCAGGAAGTCAAGGGTTGCAAGAAATGTCCCTTGTGCGAGGCCCGCACGCAAACCGTTTTCGGCGAAGGTGACCCGGATTCGCCACTGTTGTTTATTGGAGAAGGGCCGGGCGAAACCGAAGATTTACAAGGCAGGCCGTTTGTCGGCAGAGCTGGCGAACTGCTGGACAAAATGATCCTGGCCATGGGCACCAAACGCGAAGATGTGTTCATCGCCAACGTGGTGAAATGTCGGCCGCCGGGCAACCGCACCCCCACCCCCATTGAAATTGATGCTGCTGGAGCTATCTGCTTCGCCAGATCGCCATCATTCATCCCAAAGCCATCGTCGCTCTCGGTGCCCCTGCCAGTAAAACCCTTTTGCAAACCAGCACCGGCATCACTGCTCTGCGCGGGCAATGGCACTGGTTTCAAGGACTGGTCCCCCAAGGCCCGGCCATCCCGGTCATGCCTACGTTTCACCCGGCTTACCTGCTTCGGAATTACACCCCCGATGCTCGCCGTCAAGGTCTGGGAAGACCTCCAGAAAGTCATGGCCCTGCTCCGGGGTGAAATCCAGTTGCCCTCAAACTGAACTTGACGTGGCACGCCCTTTCGCTACACTTTTAAGCCCTCAAGAGGGGACACTCCTATGAATCAGGAAGATGACGAAGACGACAACTTCTGCTCAGGCGTCTGAATCGCCGCCCCACCGGGTGACTTTGCAAACCCGGACCCTCGGTTCCGCAGAACCTAGCAAGTTCCAGCCCCGAGTCTGACAACACCAGACATACCCTCGACTTTTTCCCTCCGTCAGCGTTCGACGAATAAACACCTGAACCAACTTTTAACCGCAAAGGCCCCGCCTTTACTGGAGATTCACCATGGCTCTTCTGGATTCAACCCGCAACTTCGGCATCTGTGCTCACATCGACGCTGGCAAAACCACCGTCAGCGAGCGCATCCTCTACTACACTGGCAAAATCCATAAGATGGGCGAAGTCCACGAAGGCACCGCCACCATGGACTTCCTCGAAGAGGAACAGCAGCGCGGCATCACCATCCAGTCTGCTGCCACCACCTGCCCCTGGGTGCGATTCGAGAAGGACTTCACCCTCAACCTCATCGACACCCCCGGCCACGTGGACTTCACCATCGAAGTCGAACGCTCCATGCGGGTGCTCGACGGTGCGGTCGTTGTGTTCGATGGCAAGGAAGGCGTCGAAGCCCAATCCGAAACCGTCTGGCGCCAGGCTGAACGCTACGAAGTCCCCCGCCTTTGCTTCATCAACAAGATGGACAAGATGGGCGCTGACTTCTTCTTCTCCTATGGTTCGGTGCTCGAACGTCTGGGCGCCCCGGCCATCCCGGTGCAACTGCCCATCGGTGCCTCCAACACCTTCCAGGGCATCATCGATCTGGTGGGCATGAAAGCCTACTACTTCTCCCCCGAAGAGCTTGGTTCCAAGGTCGAGGAAAAGCCGATCCCCGAAGACATGATGGACCTGGTCAAGGAATGGCGTCACAAACTTGAGGAAAAGGCAGCGGAGTTCGACGAGAAACTCACCGAAAAGTTCCTCATGGAAGAGCCTCTCACCGCTGAGGAAATCCGCTCCGCCATTCGCCGAGGCACCATCGACCGCAAGATTCATCCGGTGTTCTGTGGCTCAGCTTTGAAATACATCGGCGTACAGCGGCTGATCGATGGTGTCATCGATTACCTGCCCGCACCTCACGAAGTGCCTGATGTGGATGGCACCGACCCAACGATAAGACCAAACACCTGACCCGGACCCATGAAGCCACCGCCCCCTTCTCCGGCTTCGTGTTCAAGGTCGTGGCCGACCAGCACGGGGACCTGACCTACACCCGGATTTACTCCGGCCGAATCAACAAGGTGACCGAGTCCTCAACAGCAACAACGGCAAGCGCGAGATCGTCAGCCGAATTTATGAAATGCATGCCAACCACCGCATCGCCCGTGACTTTGCTGAAGCTGGCGACATCGTGGCACTGGTGGGTCTGAAGAACAGCATCACCGGCGAAACCTTGTGCGATCAGGAAAACCCGATCGTTCTGGAACGCATGGAGTTCCCCGAACCGGTGATTTCCATGTCGATTGAGCCGCAAAGCCAGAGCGACAAGGAAAAGCTCTCCAATGCTCTGGCCACCATCCGCCGGGAAGACCCCAGCTTCCAGAGCTGGTTCGATGATGAAACCGGGCAGACGATCATCGCTGGCATGGGTGAACTGCACCTGGAAATCATCCATCACAAAATCGCGCGCGACTTGAAAGTGCCGGTGAGCGTCGGTCGGCCACGTGTGAGCTATCGGGAAACCATCGTCGGCACAGCCGAGGCCCGTGGTCTGCACAAGAAGCAGTCCGGTGGTCGTGGTCAATATGGTGACTGTACTATCCGTGTCGAACCCACCACCGCTGAGCAGGCCAAGGAAGCGGAACTCGACTACGAAAACCTTATCGCTTTTGATAACCAGGTCACCCAGGGCCGTATTCCCCGCGAATACATTCCCTCGGTGGAAGTGGGTGTGCGTAATGCCGCCAAGAGCGGCGTGCTGGCCGGGTACCAGCTCATCAATGTGAAAATCACGCTGCTCGACGGTTCGTACCACGATGTTGACTCCTCGCAGATCGCTTTCGAACTGGCCGGTTCGCTGGCCTTGAAGGAAGCCATCCGCAAAGCCACGCCGCAGATTCTGGAGCCGGTGATGAAGGTGGTCGTGACTGTGCCTGAAGATTTCTTGGGCGCGATCACCGGTGACCTGAATCGTCGGCGTGCGATCATCGTGGAACAGGAACAGCGTGGTAACACCCGCATCGTGATAGCCGAGGCCCCCTTGTCGGAAATGTTCGGCTACTCCACGACGATCCGCGGCCTGACGCAGGGTCGCGCTTCGTATGCCATGGAACCGCTGACCTACCGCGCTGTGCCCAACAACATCGCCACCCAGATCATTGAAGGCAAGGCCGAGAAAGCTGGCGCCCGGTAATGAGAGTCATGGCCCGTAAGCCCGACTTGCTTTAAGAAACTGTTTCGTTACTCAATGCCAGGTGGGGTGGGCGCCCCACCCAGGCATGTCATCAAGAGTTCGAGTGTTACATGCATCAAAGCCCACGCCAAATTCGGTGTGGGCTTTTTTTGTTCTTGACACCCTTGCTGGCGCTGCGGGCTGGTAGCACTTGCTCGAAGATTGTTGCGGTTGAAAGAGTCTTGAACGCCTACCATGATCCATGCAAACCCCCGCCCCCGCCCCCGACCCCGGCTCCGGCAACGCCCCCGGTAACGATGGCATTCTGATCCGCTGCGATTTCTGCGGCACAATCTGGGACCCTTACGACCAGAACAATCTCAATCCCATGATCGAAGGTCATCACGGTTCGGTGATCTGCCGACCATGTCTGCAACTGGCGTTGACCCAGTCGCAGTCTGCGCTGCAACCGACTTCATGCACCCTGTGCCTCCGCCATCTTCCCGCCCAAACCCGCGGCTGGTCCCCCGCTTTGCGTAAACCCGAATCCAACCCCATTGCATGGGTGTGCAAAGATTGCCAAAAACAGGCCAAAAGCGCCTTTTCACGGGTATAAATGGTCAAAATCTTCACAAAAACGCGCGGTCTGCATCGCAACAATATGGCTTCGTTTCAATAGAGAAATAAATCATTCCAATACACGTCTGGCGACTTCCTCGGCCAGGGTTTCTCCGATAATCCGGCTGCCAGCGGCGCTGGGGTGGATCCATTGATCGCGATACACGACCTTCCCCTCATCGATGGCACGACGAAAATTTTCGAACAGCTTCACCACGGGTACCTGATGCGATCGGCTGACTCCCAAAATGTCCATGTAACCCTGATTCGGTGTGCCCAGCAATTCTTTCACTTCAAAAAATTGCGCCACCATGACCCTGGCTCCCGATGCCTTGGACTTTTCAATCAACTCCCCCAATGCTTTCAAAGTCTGCTGTCGATCCTCCTCGGTCGGGGCTGCGACAACTTCGGTATTCTCCGGCAGCTTGTCGGTGATCCACCATCGAACCACGCCCCCATACCGACTAAATAATTCCCCCACTGCCAGCCAAGGCTTGCGATCGGGATAATCTCGCAACACCCCCACCATTGGCTGGAAGGTCGGAGCGTCCTCCGCATCGTGACTGGACAGCACGAGCACCACCACATCCGCTTCAAAATAACCGTACTTCTCAACATACGCCAGCATGTTCGCAGGCCCCCAGCTGCCCGTTGATATGTTCCCCACCACCACGGGACGCTTGAGCTTTTCCGCCAGCAACTGCTGCATCACCGTGGTCGGCACATCGGCCTGGTCGATGTGTCCTCCTCCATTGATCACACTGTCCCCCAGCACCATCACGCGCAGTTCGTTGGGGTCGCTTTTGGTTTGCGGAAAATCATCGCTTCGCATCGAGTAGGCGTTGTAGCGATAGTGATTACCAAAGCGGTAGCCATCCTGATTCGGCTGATAGAGATACTCGATTTTTTCGTCCGCCATCAGCAGCGGCGGATCGCCCAGCCCCAGGTAAAACCGCGCAAACAGCTCCGCCCCGACCACCAACAACAGCAACACCACCAGCCCGACCATCGCCACCTTGCAGCAACGACACCTGCCCGGGGCACAGCCCTGGCCACCCTTGCCACAGCAGCAGCCTTTGCCTTGCTCCGCAGTTGGCTCGGTGGCGCAGGAAGCGTCTGGTTGCGTCGGCGTGGCCGGTTGATCCGCAGGGGTATTAGTCTGTGTCATGTAAAAACTCCAGGCTGTGTCTCAAAATGCCTTGTACGTTACGAGCCGCGATCCGGGGGCATCAGGGAGCGGCGGGTTCATGGATATTACTGGAAAACGAGCTGTGACCCTAAAGGAGCGAACGGTAGAGGTATACCTGATTAAGCAAAGCACCGCCCATTCACAGTCGCAGCTCGTACATGCGTTTGCCCTGAATACACCCACCCCCGCCCATAAAAAAACCGCAGAGATCATCTGCGGCAGGGGAGTCAACTGGGATCACATTCGCTGTGGGAGAGCCAAGGCCAGGTCAGGGCTTGGTTTTACCCATCACCGACTGCACATCACTGCGCACCGTGGTGGCGGTGGTTTTGCTGATCACTGCCGCAGCAAAGGGGTAGGTCACCGCCTGTGTCACCACTTCATCCTTGCCGGGTTTGTTGGCCCAGCCCAGCACAAAAGCTGGGGGCCGGCAGCCTGAATGCCGGTGATGTCCGCCCAGTAGCCGCCGGTCGGCTTGTCGCCCAGCGCCACGACTACCAGCGATTCTTTGGCGAAGTCCACCTTGGCATCCATCAGCGACTTGGCGTTGATGCCCTGCAATTCAGCCTGTGATTTCACGATCATCACCGCCGGGAATTTCAGCGCTTCATCAGTCCCCGAAAATTTGCGCAGGATCGTCACCGGGGTGGTGGTGGGGTTCACCGGGACACCAGCCTTGGGGGCGGTGCTGGTGGATTCACAGGCAAAAGACTGGCGG
>JAAUTM010000087.1 GCA_012031455.1 Phycisphaerales bacterium | reverse complement strand
GTTCCGTCAGGCTTGAGGTTAATTGGTATATCGCGAATGGTACGAGCGTTGGCAGTGATGTCATCGCCATGTTTGCCATCGCCACGCGTGGTAGCCCGTACTAACTTACCTTGCTCGTAACGCAGGCTCACCGCCAGACCATCGACCTTGGGTTCCACCACGTAAGCCACCGATGGGCTTGTCACTTGGGGAAACAGGCATTCACTAACGCTGGCTGTATCGCCCCCGGCACCACCGCTACTCGCCAACGATTTGATCACGCGCTGATGCCAGGCGAAAAGCTCACCCTGGGTATAGGTATTGTCAATCGAAAACATCGGCTGGGCATGAGGGACTGTTTCAAAGCCCTCGATGGGTGCCCCCGCCACACGTTGGGTGGGTGAGTCGGCTGTCACCAGCTCCGGGTGCGCAGCTTCAAGTTCCGTCAGTTCGCGCAGCAAGGCATCAAATGCCTGGTCGGTGATCTGAGGCTGGGCATCCTCGTAGTACAGCCGATTGTGGAGGTCTATCTGACGACGCAATTCAAGGATGTGCTGCTGCGGCGTGGGCATGAAAATATGATACGGGATGATGCAGAGAAGTGAACATGTGAGGTATATGCGTAAACAAGCCTGATCTCCACAGGACGCAGAAGAAGATCAGGATCAACAGGATCACATTATTATTTTGATGGGAGAATCCTATCTTGCTTGCAGACAAGCAAGATCAGGCGTGGTGATAATACATCTCAATAATCATCCGTAACCTTTACGCCCGGATCGCGCGCTCCAGGGAGGTCTTGGCCAGGGGTTCGGTGATGCTGTTTTTGATTTGGAAAAGTGCATCCTGCCCGCCCTGACGCTTCATGCTGCGCACCAGATCAAACAGGTGGTTATCTCGGTCGCGAACGAATCGGCGGAAGCCTTGTTCAAGCTCATGACGGGTGTACTTGGTCATGGGGTCTTTCAAACCCGTCTGTGCCACCGCCCAATCCAGCAGGTTGCGGGCATGGCGAGGGTCATTCCCAAAGCGGAAGGTATCGAGCGTGGCCTGAAGTCGTCGCGACGGTGACACGAAGGGATCGGTCATCGCATCGCCCAGACGGTAAAGCTCGTTGCTACCAACATTGGACGGATCGAGGGTATCCAGCCAGCCCCGTCCATTGCCGTTGGTGTTCTGGGCAATGATGGTCGTGGACTTGGCGGGTACGGAGGATGTGGTGGTCATGGTCATCGGCATAGTGCCTTCCCTGGCAATTAGTTGAGCCACGCCGGTGTTCAGCGTGACACGTCCATGGTTGGAAAAATCAACAACAAGGCGTTGCGCAGGCTGATCTTCGTGGACGATCGAAGCAGCCGTAATGACAACACCCGGTCCCCATTCGGGCCGGAGCGGATGACTTACAAGGTCACCCCGCTTAAAACGATGTAGTTTTGTGGCATGAACCATTTTCCCAAGTCCAGCCCATCAGGCTGAACTTCGGTGGCACGGGCCCCACCCACAATCTTAAAAGCATCACCCTTCGAGATTACATCAACTTGGCCGCAGTCCAAGTGCCAGAGGAAAGACCCATGGCTTGGCTCAGTCTGCTTGGATGTTCAAGGTTAGTCACAACACTCCGCAACGCATCGGCTGCCAGAGATCGCCGATTGCACCCGCCTCTCCTCCGCACCAATTCATCTTTCACTACCCGGAAAATAGATCGGCACAATCCGCTTACATCTTGCACAAATCTTTCAAACCGACATCCTACACAAACTATTATAGAGCATCAAACCCATGATTATCAAGGGTTCCAGACAAAAACCTGCATACTTTCCTGCTTTTGACCTGTTATGATGCTCCCCGCCTCGATCGCTGAGGCACCCTTGGCAACTTGTAAATCGACATCACCCCCCCGACAGGAGCTGGCCCGATGCCGCACCCCACCGAATTCAGCAACGTCACCGCCACATGTCTGGCCAATGTGTATTTTCAAGGCAAGGTCGTCAGCCATAGCCTGACCTTCCCCGATGGCACCAAAAAAACTCTTGGCCTGATTTATCCGGGCAATTACCACTTTGGCACGGGCGCTGCTGAGAACATGAAAATCACCGCTGGCTCCTGCCGGGTAAAAATCGATGGCAACGACAATTGGACCACACACCCAAGCGGCGATGAATTCAACGTCCCTGCCAACAGCGGCTTTGACATCACTGTGGACGATGGCATCTGCCAATACATCTGCTCCTTTATAGTCTGAGGCAACCGGCCATCTTGATTGGTAAACCTGCTGGGGAGTTGGCGATTTCATGGAGCGACAACATCACGCGGATGGGCTGGTGCATGGGGTCATCGTGGCTGTCAGCCGTGCTGATGGCCGCTGGCTGCTGATTCGGCGCAGCGCCCATGTGGCGGCCCCACTGGCGATCTGCTTTCCCGGTGGCGGCATCGAACTGGGGGAAGATCACGCTCTGGCCGCAGCACGGGAGTTTCGCGAGGAACTGGCCGGGGAGGTTGAACCGGTGCGGGAGGTCTGGCAGTGGCGGGCACTGATCGTCCGCTTTTGCTGTTTGGCTGGCTGGCGCGGCTGCACACTCCATTCAATGAACTCAAGCCCACTCCGCTGGAGGTGGCGGAAATGCTCTGGCTCACGCCCGATGAAGCTCGCACTCATCCCCAGCGGCTCATCGGCACCGAATTCTTTGTCGATGCCCTGATGCAACATCAAATGACGTAACCATGCGGACATCCCCGCTGCATTTTCATTCCTTCGTTATGTTGTCCAAAATCATCTTTAACGCCTATCAGACATGTAGCATCACAAAAGCCCTTCGGGGATCGGCTTGATTTTTCCTTCACGATCCACACAGACCAAAGTTGTGTCAGCCTCAGCCAGCAAATCGCCAGCGCGGTAAATCTGGTAATCGTGCAGGATTTTCACGCCTGCGGATTCACGCAGACGCACATGGATTCGCAGGTTGTCATCATAAAACGCCGGCTTGCGATAGCGAATGTTCAGCCGGGCCACCACGATGAATGTCCCTGATGCCTCCACATCCTTGTAAGCCTTGCCGCGCTGACGCAGCAATTCCGTGCGGGCGATTTCAAGCCAGATCGGATAGACACTGTGATGTGCCACATTCATCGGATCGCATTCCGCGTACCGGACCTGCACCATCACATCCGCTGCTGCGATCACCGGTGATTCATCCGCGCTGCACATCATGCTCAAATGTCCCGGGCCAACTGTTCGTACCTATGAAATCACCACGAAAACGTGAGCATTTCAATCTGCAAATCAACAATATTAAATTATTCAATGGGCGCCAGAAACCAGTCCAGGTTGCGTTCGATACTCGGGGGCAGGGGTGGCAATTCCTCTCCCGTGATCTGCATGATCGCCCAACGGCAGGAGCCGCCGATCTCCCGACTGCTGATTTCCTCCTGCATGAATCTGTTCAGCACACTCAATGCACTCTGCGCTTTCATACGCCCAAGGGTCACTGCACTCATCATGCGTACATTGGTGTCCTCCGGCTCCAGGCTCATTACATCCGACAACCTTCCTGATAACTGACCCGCCAATTGCCCATCTGCCTGACCTTCGTGCAAAAATCCCAATGCCCAGATGGCAGCGGCACGGCTCTGAACTTCAAAAGAACCTTTGGGCACCACTCTGCGCATAATCGGCTGGGCCGGGGCATATTTCATCCGTCCCAGCAATTGATACAGCTGGGTACATTCGGCTCCGGTAGCAAATTGCGTCGAAAACTCACCCAAATCCCCATACGTTTCCATGCCAGTGTTTTTGTAATGCTCGTGCAATTCCTCCAGCCGTTTCAAAGCGATCGGCAAGGTGTCGGTCATCTGCAACCTGCGCAAGGCTACGCAAGCCGCCAGTCGTACCTCCGGCCTGGCATGGCGAAGTAGTTCCACCACCCGATCACTGGAGGCTTCATCATCCAATGCCCCCACAAGGTAGGCCGCCTGTTCCAGCCCCTGCCAGTCGCTCTGATGCAGCACCCCGCGCACCCCCGACACCACCGGTTCATGCAAGCCCCCTTCCAAGCCCAGACGACCAAGGCCTTCACGCGCGGTCCGGCGAACCGTGTAATTCACATCCTTCAAAGATGGCGATGCCAGCGCGATGGATTGGCTGGTTGCCTGGGCCAGTAACGCCTTGACTGCTGTCAAGCGTAAAGCCGCATCGTCGCGCTGTAACAATCGTGATGCCAAATCATGCGGGATGTTGGCCGGAGCCAAAGCAAGCAACCGGTCCACAGCGAGCTGTGCAACCGCAGGCTCGTCGTCCATTGCGAGCTTCTGTAGAAAAGTCAACGCATCAGCTTGTGTGTGATGCTGCAAAAGTTCAGACGCCAGCAGACGATTGATGATGGTCCCTCGTCCAGCGAGTGTCTGCGATACCAGCACCAATCCAGTGGTATCGATACGTGCAAGTGCCTGTGCGGCAATGATCCGTTCATGGTCGGGCCGGGCGTTATCCTCCACCTTGCGGCGAAGATCATCCGCAGCGGCTTTGACACCAGCTATCCCCAGCGCAATCATCGCGCTTCGCTGGGCAGGCCAGGGCCTGTCCGTCGAACGCATGCGCGTCAGCCAATACTCATAGGCCGGGGCAATTTTCCACCGTGCCAGAGCTTCATCCACCTGCGGCAAAATACTCAGGTCCGCGTACTGCTGCTCCGCAAGTTTCAAAAACATTGGCGCTGCCGGCTGAATCATCCAGCGTCACCAAAGTCTCCACAAGCGCTGCCCGCAAGAGCGGATGCGATGTCTGCTCAAGCATGGTGCGCAAGCGTGGGGCTACATCGGAAAAGTCTTTCTGTCCGGTGGCGTGGGCATTGCCGATGGCCAGCACCGCCTGCCTGCGGGTTTCCATATCCGGTCGGTTCAGGGCCGCCAGCCACAGTTCACGCAGCCGGGGGTGAAATTCTTTCCTGATCACAGGTCCGACGAGCACCGGATCGGTGTCATAGTCATGATCCAGTCCGTACAACCCCTTTGCCGCCGGGTTGACCGGTTGTGCCACGAGGGTACTGACAGACGACATCAGGATCGTGAACATCATGAGCCGCAGCAGCCGATGACATGTCATGCTCAATTTCATCATGGGTATGGTCTGTCCCAGTTGTGCGTCGCACTGCCGGTGCGCCGTATTGAAGTCGTAGCTTGGCGACACAACCCGGTTATGCCGCATTGATCGAACACCTATCCATCACCTGTCAGCTTGGTCTTGCCAGGCGCCAGGTTCGATAGAGCAGTCCCAATAAGCACGCCAGGCTGGCGCTGCCGATGATCCACCAGTTGCCAGGAACCAGGCGATAGTCAGCAAACCCGGGTGCTTCGATAAGCTGTAATCCCGCAGCAAGAGGGTTAAAGAGCAACACAAACTCCACCGTGCTGCGATTAAAGGGCGCATCCTGGCCCATCCAGAAAAGCATGGTTCCCGCACACAAACCGACCACCAAAGCGTAAGCCGTGGCCGTGGCGACGGCAGTGCGTTTGAACAAGCTGCTGACCCAGGCACTGACCAGCACCACAAACACTGCGGTGAGTGCCAGCGTGATCAGCACGTTGAACACACGAATCGCCTGACTTTCATCAATGACGATCATCAGTCCATAGCCAGGCAGGGTCGCCAGCAGAATGAGGATCACCGTCCAGGCCACGGACATGAGCTTGCCCATGACAATGGTCCAGGGCGACATCGGGGTCATCTGCATCAGTTGCCAGCCGCCGCTCTCACGTTCGCCGCTGATCAGGCCTGATGCCAGGCTCGGTGTCATCAGCACCAGCAGCGCCATCTGCAGGATCACCATATCGCACCCAGCACCGCCACGCCCTCGTTCTGCTCCAATCGGCTGGACCATGCCAGCGTGGAGAAATACGCCAGTGCCAGCGAAGCGATCATGCAACCGGCGATCAGACGCATCATCCAGTTGCTCCGCCCAAAACGCCGGCAACGAAACTCCTTGACCATCACCGGATTGGTCATCGGTCCGATCAGGCCGGCTCTGCGCTGCGGATCAAAAAACCACAGGTACATGATCCGTCGAAAGACCCGCACCTTGGCGGAACGTTCATCAGTGATCTGCCCAGCCGAGCGTGCCCGGTCCAGAATCCAACCGCCCAAACGGGCCATCGTCCACAGGGCCATGACGACAATCGAGATCACCGCCAGCATGCTGTAGCGCCAGGCCAGATTTCCTGTTTCAAGAAGTCCGCCGCCGCCGATATTCTGATGTCCCAGAGTTTCCATCATCGCCGGGATCGGGGAGATGCAGCGGATCCAATCAAGCACGTCCCCAGCCGGGCCGATGGCCAGTCCCCGTAAAAATTGGTAAGGCCCAAGGGTGAGTACCGA
>JAAUTM010000086.1 GCA_012031455.1 Phycisphaerales bacterium | reverse complement strand
ACTGATAATTTATTAGACTTTTAAATCGGAACCAATCTGTATTTATTATAAAAAAAAATTATAATGTTACTTCAATTGATGCCCCGACTCAACCGATTGCTCTAGTGCCACAGGTGATGGAAATGGTCGGCTGCGGGTGTGACCGTACCGACAGGCCTCATTCGAAGAGGCGGAGTCAGGGGTGGGCTTTGACTACATTTCCTGTTTGTGACCCCTCTTTTTATCATTCATAGAGAGGTTGTTATGCTGCGCCAAATCCGTATCGGTACGCGTCTGATCGGAGCGTTTTTATTCATCGCCGCCATCACTGCCATCGTCGGCGGCGTCGGCTACTGGGGCCTTGGCTACATTGCCGGGGACGTTCATGAAATCGGCGAAGTCCGACTGCCCAGCGTGCAAAGTCTGCTCGAAATGGACTCCGCAGCCAACGGCGTGGTGATCTGCAATCGCACCATGCTCGATCGCTCCCTCTCCAAAGCCGACATGGACAAAACCTACGCCCAGTTGGATGCCTTCTGGAAAAAAATCGACGAGGCTTGGAAAGTCTATGAACCCCTGCCGCGGACAGCTGAGGAAGCCAAGGTTTGGAAAGAGTTCGTCCCGGCTTTTGACAAGTGGCGCGGACGCGTCGGAGACTATCGCAAAATGTGTCAGAAAATGGATGCCATGGGTGCAGCCGATGCGGATGCTCTGGCTGAACTTCAGCTACAGGCCCGCACCTTCGCCCTGGGCGATGTTTATCAAGCGCGACTCCAAGTCAGCCAGTTGCTCAACGAACTGGTCAAAATCAATGATGAGGCCAGTGAACTGGCGGTCAAGGATAGTTTGGCCACCGCCCAATTTCTGGAATGGACCACGCTCGTCGTCGTCTCGGCAGGGGTGTTGCTGGCGATTGCCCTGGGTGTGTTCATGACCCGTGCGATCACTCAGCCGATTGCGCTCATGGTCGAACGCCTCAAGGACATCGCCCAGGGCGAAGGCGACCTCACCAAACGCGTCGATCAGGATGCCAAGGACGAAGTCGGCCAACTCGGACAATGGTTCAACGCCTTTGTGCAAAAAGTACACGACATCATCAGCGAGGTCGCCCTGACCACCCGTGACGTCGCCTCGGCTGCCACAGAAATCGCTGCCTCCAGCGAACAGATGGCCAGCGGAATGAAAGAGCAGTCGCAACAGGTGACGCAGATTTCCAGCGCCATTGAAGAGATGAGTCAGTCGGTGGTGGAAGTGGCACGCAAGAGTGCCGAGGCTGCGGGCAACGCCGTCGAGGCAGGCAAGGTGGCACAGCAGGGCGGACAGGTCGTCACCGATACGATTGCAGGCATGGAAGCGATCAGCAATGCGGTGAACCAGGGCGCGCAGAGCGTCACCGAACTGGGCAAACGCAGTGAGCAGATCGGCCAAATTGTGAATGTGATCAACGACATCGCTGATCAGACCAACTTACTTGCGCTCAATGCTGCGATCGAAGCGGCAAGGGCGGGGGAACATGGGCGCGGCTTTGCGGTGGTGGCGGACGAGGTGCGTAAATTGGCGGATCGCACCACCAAGGCCACGGAGGAAATCGCTCAGTCGATCCGTGCGATTCAGACCGAGACCGGCGAAGCGGTGGACCGTATGAACACGGGGACCCAGCAGGTGAAAGTGGGCGTTGATAAGGCCACGGCTGCGGGACAGAACCTCAGCTCAATCGTCACCGCAGCTCAGGGCGTGGCGGACATGATTCGCTCGATCGCAGCGGCAGCGGAAGAGCAGTCAGCGGCCAGCGAACAGATCAGTCGCAACGTCGAATCAGTCACAGCCGTGACCAAACAAGCGACCGAAGGCGCCGGCCAGGCAGCACAGGCAGCGACGCAATTGTCGGACAAGAGCGAGCAACTGCAACGCATCGTGAGTCAGTTCAAACTGGCTTCAAGGCAACACAAGGCTGCATAAATATATTTCGAGTTTTGAATTGAGAAATTCGAGATTCAATCGTGTTGCCTATTTTAAAATATGATCGTAGCACCGCCAGCAATGGCGGTGTTTTGCTATGGCTTGATGCAACCGATACACCGACAGGTCGGTAGGCTCAATCGGTTTGAGTCGCTGTAGAATCTTAATAGTAACCGGCTAGCAGAGAACAAAGAACTTGGGAGCAAACCTCTATGAAGAAACTTATGTCCGGTCTTGGACTGTTATTGATTATAAATCTGGGTTTGGTATCAGAAGTACAAGCTCAAAATCAACCCAAGTTAACCCAGGTTGTGACATTAAAGGAATCCGCGGGACGGGTTGCGGTGTGTCAAAAATCAGGTCGGGTGGCATACGATCGGCTGAACAAAGCATTGGCTTATGAAATTTGGCTGATGGATTCCGATGGGTCCAATCCCCGATCCTGGAGTACCGACTTGCCGGGCGTTCCACATAAGATGGTCGGCCAACCGGAATGGCATCCCTCCGGCGATTACATCGTGTTTCAGGCGGTGGATCCAGCTCTACGCGGATTGGAGATCACCGGGAAGCTGGTGCAGGGGATTCTGACCAGTCCGGGGGCGGGTCTGCAGAATAATCTATGGTTGGGCCGAACCGATGGCTCGGCTGCCTGGCAACTTACACACATCCCCGACCGTGGGGGCATATTGCATCCACATTTTTCCCCCGATGGCAAAACGTTGGTTTGGAGTGAGCATCTTCCCAAGGCTCCCGGTCGTATGGAAAACCACTGGGTGATCCGCATGGCGAATTTGAATCTGTCACCCACCCCCAGATTGGAAAACATTCGCACGATTCGCCCTGACAACGCCATTTTTTACGAGGCACACAGTTTCAGCCCGGAGGGTTCCAAACTGCTGTTTTGCGCCGCGTCGGACAAGGAGAATCTATTCACTCTAGACCTGTTTGTGCTGGATTTTACAAACCATGAAGCATCGACGTTTGACACAGAACAATGACTGGGATGAACACGCCCATTTTTCTCCCGATGGTCAATGGATTGTCTGGGCCAGCAGTCGGGGCATCGCCCAGAAGAAAAGCGGCGTGGATGCCCGTTTGGATTATTGGATCATGAAGGTGGATGGTTCAGAACCCAAGCGTCTGACTTTTTTCAATGAGCCCCAACACAGCATGTTCGTCCGTGGAGGAGCCATCACCTCTGATTTGTCGTGGGATCGTGAGGGCAAGAGTTTTGTGGGATTTGTCCAAGTGCTCAGCCGACGTGCGGTGAGTCCTGCATACCGGTTTCTGCTGGATTAAAACATCGGTCTCACCGTGGGGGGAGGTTGGATTGCTCAGACACACCGGAGGTCGTAACATCACCCCCAATGTATCAACGCTGGAAATTGCACTTGCTCGCTGGCTGGGCGCGTTTGATGGCACAACATCCGCGTCTGGTGCTGGTGATGGTTGGGTTGTCGGTGCTGGGATCGATATGGGTGACGTTGCTGGGGGTGAATTTCCCCGGCATCGGCAAACTTGGACCCCTGGGTTTTCAATCCAATCGTAACGATCTGATATCGCCCAGGCTTGACTGGAATCAACGATTTATCAATTGGCAGAAGGGTTTCCCCGGCACGTGGGATTTCATCATCGTGGTGGATGTCGGCCCGGATGAACCGGGCAGGGCGGAGAAGGTCACAGCGGCGCGGGCCATGATCGATCAGATTGGCCCGGCATTGCAAAAAGACCCCTGGGTTAAAAGGGCGGTGTGGGGCTTCGACAGCAACAGTGTCAGCCCCAAAGCAATTCGCCTGGAAACGCTGGATGAAAGCAAACCCACCGATGATTTTCGGTTCTGGCTCCAGGAGATGCGATCATCGGCGGACTTGATTGCCAGTGCCTCACCCCAGGCATTTTTGGCCAGTGTGCTTAATCAACTGCAACAAACTGAATCAGCCGAGGATGCCGACGAAACCCAGGCCATTGCGGGCTTGCGGCAGTTTGCAGCGGTGCTCAACGCATTCAACACAGCCTTGCGCAACGATTCGGATCAGCCGACGGATTTGGACAAGCTCATTCGCGAGAGTCAGCCTGCGACATGGAATTATTTGGTCAGTGACAACGGACGACTCTATTTTCTGCGGGTCACCCCCAGGCATGATGAAGGTTCACTCAACGCTTTGGAACCCGCGATTGCATCGGTCAGAAATATCATCGCTGACATGCAGAGCAGGCACCCGGGCGTGACCATGGGCATGACCGGTATTGATGTGGTGGAGACCGATGAGACAGCGGTGGTTAATTTCGACAGCACCTGGACCGGGGCACTCACAGGTTTGTGCATGTTCGGTCTGCTGGTGATGGCTTTTCATTCGTGGCGCATGCCTCTGATGATCATGCTCTCGCTGGGGGTGGCCATCCTCTGGTCGTTCGGCTTCACCACGGTTTTCGTCGGCCACCTGCAGGTCATCAGCATTGTTTTCATCCCACTTCTGCTGGGGCTGGGTATTGCCTACGGGATCTATCTGGCTTCCCGATTTGAATGGTGCGTCATCAGTATGCGGACGATGCACAGGGATACACGCAGGCGATGGTGGATGTCTTTCAGACCATGGGGCCGGGCATATTGACCGGGTGCATCACCACCGCAGCAGCATTCGTAATGACCCTGTTCACTGATTTCACAGGTGTGGCGGAGATGGGGTTGATCGCTTCGGTCGGCGTGTTGTTGTGTTTGATATCAATGGGGACGACGTTTCCGGCTTTGGTGCGTCTCATCAAGCCCGCGCATCGGCATGTGAAACCGATGACCGGCCGAGTGATGCATCTCTATGAGGACCGCTGGTTCATGCCCTTTGCCGACCATCCCCGGCTGACGCTGGGCATCGCGGCAGTGTTGACCCTGAGTTCACTGGGCTCGCTGTGGTGGATGAAGTTTGATTACAACCTGCTTAAGCTGCAGGCCTCGGGCATGGAGAGCGTCGAGTGGGAACGCAAATTGTGGAGGATGGCGGCGAATCGATCTGGTTCGGCGTATCCATCGTGTACGACATGCAGGAGGCACGCAGGCTTACTGCTGAGTATCAGCCAGCAACCCACCGTCGGGCTGGTGCGCGGGGATTGGTCTGCTCATCCCGGAAAACGAGACACGCAAGGTGGAGCTGCTCACGCAGGTGCGGGATGATATTGAGGCGGCAGCCAGCCGGGCTGAACAAGCAAAGAACACATCGACACCAGCGCTGGAATTTCAACTGGCGGTGTTGCAACTGGCGTTTCAAACACAGGCCCGACGTGGTGACATACCCCCGCAGGTGCAGCCACATGTACAAGAGGTGGGCAAAGCACTGGGGCAGCTCACGCAAACGCTCGCCGGGTTACCCATGGAGCAAAGAGCACGGCAATTGGCACGCTTGCAGGAGGATTTCACGCTTTGGCGGATGACCACCCTGCGCTTGTTACGCGAGGCAACCGACCCGGCACCCATGGGTTTGGACGATCTTCCACCGGAAATATTGGAACCTTACCGGGGCAACATCGATGGCAAGCCGGTGCTGGCTTTGGAAATATTCCCTGCTGCGGTGGACAGACGAACGGGGCAGGCCACAGCGCGCTGGACCCTTTATTTTTGCGCAGTTTCATTGCTGACATGCGCAAAACCGATGCAGAGGTTAGCGGTGTGGTGGTGCAGATCTACGAATCAGGATCATTGATTCAACGTTCCTATATTTTTGCCGGGATGTTGGCGTTGATTGCGGTGTTGATTTTGGTCTGGCTGGATTTTGGAAACATCAAGGATGCTTTGTTATCCCTGTTGCCGGTGGTGGTGGGATTTGCTTTGACTTTTGGCATCATGAAATTGTGGGGGATGATGATCAACCCTGCGAACATCGTGGTGTTGCCGCTGATGTTCGGCATCGGGATTGATTCTGGAGTCCACATAATTTACCGCTGGCGCATGGATCAAACGGGCAGGCCGCCTGGGCTGACGCAGGGGACGGGCAAAGGCATAGTGATTGTGAATCTGGCGACGCTGCTGGGCTTTGGGGGCATGATGCTGGCCCGGCACAGGGGGATGCAAAGCCTGGGGTTTGTGCTGACGCTGGGCATGGCGATGACGCTGCTGGCGTGTCTGACGGTGATGCCTGCGTGGCTGAGTTTACGCAGAGTGCTTCCCAAAACCAGTCAAGCGGGGAACATGGCTGGGGGTGCTTGATGGGGCTGGATCCTTCATTTGCGGAAGCTCTGCTGATCGAGGCACGCGAGTATGTGCATCGCTGTTACGACCATGAACAAGGCCCTGCGCTGGCACTGGTGCCTTATGGGCTGCGGCCGGGGCATAAGTTTGCGGATGTGGAACTTGATCGGTTGGCCTGGCTGGTGGGTCGGCCCGGGCGCACCACGGGTCAGCGCGTGGGTGACCTGAGTGCGGGGGATCAGCTATTGTTTTACCCAAGCAGCCGATTGCATTTGAATTTGTTTGTGGGG
>JAAUTM010000085.1 GCA_012031455.1 Phycisphaerales bacterium | reverse complement strand
GACCAACCGGGTTGCCGGGGGCGGAGGTGATGCGACCGACCACATCGATCAGGCGCACATGGGTGATGGCATCGATGTTCAACAGTGGCGATACTGATGCCAAATCCCCCCAGATCAAAAGGGGTCCCGAAGCCCTGACGATACTTACCCGCCAGATTGTGAAGATTGGTAGGGTCCAGCGTTCCAAACCCGCCAACTTGGGTGGTGGTTTGGGTCAGCGAAAAAGAAGGAAATCGAAAAAAGTCCGAACCATTGGAGGACACCTCCACAAAAGCCAGTTCAAGGAAGGTATCGGAGAAACCATTTTCGAACACAGCAAAGTCGTAGCCTGGACCGTTACGGATACCGGTGGCAAAGGTGAGGGTGATGTGTCCACCATCGCCCAGCGATACGACATCAAATGAATTACCGACTGCTTTACCCAAAGCCAGGTCACCTGTGCCGTGACTTGCCACCGGCCCAGCGGGGTTATTGATGTCCTGCGGGCCTCGGACGAGGTTTTCAAAACCTGTTGCCCACGCCACAAGCAAGGGGCTGTCCTTAAAAATGGCCGTGGACCCGGGTTGATTGGCAGCCGGGGCATACGGCCCAGCCAAGCCATCATCCACCGCCATCAACGACATGAACCCAGCGAAACACACTACGCCACACGAACGAACCTTGAAACCGAACATGAAATCTCCCTGCTCCGATTCGCGCGGAGCCACCCCGCTTAGGTAAAAGAGCAAAACGTCCTGTGCGAGGGGAGATAGTGACGGGGATCGTGGCTGTTGCGGGGATAACAGTCGAGCCGCCGGCGTCCCTTCTCGCGAGGACACACTGGCACTCGACAGGCAGGTCTTCCGGCTTAAGGCTGCTTCCCGCCTGCCTTCCCATCAGGTCCGTTGCAGACCTGACAGTGGCACTCTCGGCGGACGCTTCTCCACCCTTCCAACTCCCTCATTGGCCAAGTTTGCCAATTCCGGGGCGGAGGTGGGGGCCTTTCACGGCGGCGCGTCCGCGGTGGAGTCCCCGACTTTCTTCGGGTCACCACACTTCCCTTTTCACCATCGATTGGCTGGCATGCAGATCCAACCACCATCCATGGCACCTGTCGAAACCGAATTCCACTCTACTGATCCTCATGCAAATTGCAACTCAACAGGATAAACAAGCTGGGCATAAGCATGTGGATGGGTTTAACGAGCCGCAATCGTGAAGGAGCGGAATTGTCTGTCAGAGCTGTGCGTGGCAACGAGCGGTTTCTGGATGATGTCAGAATACATTTCAAACCGCTTCCTTACGGGCGCGGCTCGTTGAAGGCATTCGATCAAACCGCTTCCTTACGGGTGTCGCTCGTTTTGAGACAGAGCCTGATCCTCTTTACTGCATTACATCAAAACCTAACCGATTGGCGAAGCAGGCTCAAACCGATAAAGTGATGCCAAGCCAACCAAGGTGATTCTCGCGTGAGCAAAGAACGATTAAGTCTGAAAAACCCCGATCAGTCCGACCGTGGCCGATCACCATGGTCCCGGCGTGAGCGTCTGGGCATCCTGCTCTGGCGCATCGCCTGGGTCCTGCTCTATCGTCCCTCGCCCAAACCCATGGTCGGCTGGCGCAGGTTTATTCTGCGCACTTTTGGGGCGACAATTCAAGGCAAGCCTTATGTTTCCGAATCCAGTATCGTACGGGTTCCCTGGCTGCTGACGATGGAAGAGGCTTCGTGTCTGGGGGAACGTGCGGAGGTGTACAATCTTGGGCCGGTCACGCTCAAAGCCCGGTGTGTGGTGGCCCAGCAGGTGTATCTGTGTGCGGGAACGCATGACTTGGACAACCCGGTGTACCCCTTAATGGTCGGGCCGATTGTGGTGGGTGAGGATGTATTCATCGGGGCACGGGCGCTGGTTCTGCCCGGGGTGGTGATCGGGAATGGCGCGGTGATCGGCGCGGGGTCGGTGGTGGCCAAGGACATGCCCGAATGGTCCTACTGTGCGGGGAATCCGTGCCGGGTGATTCGCCCGCGTCCGCCGCTCAAGCCTGCAACAAACTGATACGATGATAAGAGACCGCCGACACAGCGAGGGCTGCCGACATGAAAGACAATGACATCGCCATCCTGGTGGGTTCGTTTGATGGTGATGAAGACCTGTGGGGGCCTTTTTTCAAGCTTTTTTTTCAATACTGGCCGGACTGTCCCTGGCCGATTTATCTGCAGACCAATCACAAGAGTTATGCCGACCCGCGGGTGATCAGCATGAAGCTGGGGCCGGACAGCGGGTTTTCCGATTTTTTAGCCGCAACATTGCGAGCGATTCCGCACGAACATATTTTGTATTTTCTCGATGATTTTCTACTCACCGCCCCGGTGAATACAAGCGGATTGCAAACGGTATTTGAAACCATGAAGCAGCGGCAGGCGGGGTACTTTCGACTCTGCCCGGTCCCCAAACCTGATGAGCCGATTGGCAAGGTGGGTGAATATGATTTTGGTAGGATCAGCAAAGGTCAGCGTTTTCGGGCAGCGCTGCAACTGGCACTTTGGCGGCAAACAATGCTGCTGGGTTTGATTAAGGACAAGGAAGCTCCGCGGGCGTTTGAAATGGGAATCGGGGAGCGGAGTTTTGCATTGCCTGATGAATTTTTATCGCTGACCGATGCGTACCCGCACTGGCCGGTGCCTTATTATGTAACCGGGGTGATTCATGGCTACTGGGTGCCGGAGGCGGTGGAAATCTGCAGGAAACATGGCATTGAAGTGGACTTGAAAGAAACGGCCACTGCAACCCTGGCTGCACCGCATGGCGCATGGCAACCCGGTGGCCGGGGCGATCCGGAAGGTGCAGTGGACAATACAGGAAACATTGCGGGGAAAAGGAACGAACTAAACGCGAGTAGATCCAAACAGAATTGGCTATCCTTGGTCGTTCACGAACAAAGATAGGATGCTGCAAAAGGGAAACAAATGAACCTCCAAGGCAATACATTAGCATGTTGGGCCAGTCATATTCTGGATCTATACCATGTTGCTCGGTTTGATTTTGTACGTCCCCGAACTTATACCAAGTTTCGTAACATCAAGGCGCTGAAAAAACGTACGAATGCCCGTGTTTTTGTGGAAACAGGAACATTTTTGGGCAATACGACGCATCGCTGCAGTAAGGTATTTGAAAAAGTGGTAACGGTTGAACTGGATGAAAAGCTCCATCAGAACGCCTTGAACCGTTTCCGCAGATATTCCAATGTGGAATGCATCAAGGGTGATGCCTTGAAGGAGATAGGCAAGATTATGGACCGCTCAGATATCCAGGATGCCTTGATATATCTGGATGGTCATTTTTCCGGCGAAAGAACCGCGTTGGGAGATATGGCTGAACCCGCCTGCGAAGAGATAAAGGTACTCGGACCCTATGCAAACAAAATCGCAGGGATTGTGGTGGATGACTTTCGATTGTTCGGGGTTGATGAAGGCTGGCCCAAACGCTGGGAGCTATTACGTGAAATCGAAGCATGTCTTGGCCATGCATTTGAATACACTGTACATCTGGATCAAGTCATTGTTTGGCGCAAACGCAATTGAGGGCTCTGAAAAATCCCTCTCCCCTTGGGAGAGGGTGGCCGAGTCTTCGAGGCCGGGTGAGGGCCGATGAAGAAAAGGCCTTGAAATACGTTACGATCATACGCTCTTCCGCCCTCACTCTACCTGCGTAGCAGGTCTCCTGCCTCTCCCGGAGGGAGAGGGGATTGTTCCGAGGGATCTATTGCGATCATTACTATAAGGGTTGTGGGCTATTTATCTTCAAATAATGATTCGTGCCTGTCCGATGAACCTCAATAGGGTTGACGGCGCATCAGGCGAAGGCCTGTGATCATCGCCCCCTGTTGAATTCCAGAGGCAAGGGGGGTATGAAAAAGTCGTTGCGATCATGGAATAAACCCAACAATGTCGACATCCTGATCACCACCTTCAATGAGGAGGTGAATCTGCCTTACAGTCTGGCGGCGGTGTTACCCTGAGTCAGGTCGAGCGGCTCGTATTGAGACAGAGCCTAGCTTCTTGCGAACTGCAAAGATTGCCGATTTCATGTCCGGTCGGTCGATAAATAAGTAAGGATTTGTGCATGGCGGAAGTGGGTCAGGCAGGGCCGGGCGATGGTTGCGCCGGGAGTTTGTTTCATAGGAAACGAGTGACACAATGCGTTTGGGCAAGTGGCTGGCGGAAGAAAACTGGACGCTGGTGCAGGGCCTGGCGGAGACGATCATCACCGGGGTGAGTGATGATTCGCGCAAGGTCGAGCCGGGCATGTTGTTTATTGCCCGCAGCGGGGTCAGGGAGGATGGCGCCAAGTATTTGATGGAAGCCCTGGCACGGGGCGCGAGGGCGGTGTTGCTGGGCGATAAAGCGGTGTTACCGGAGGAAGTGGGGCAAAGCGCCGGGGCAGCGGTGGTGCGTTGCAAGGGCGAGCCGGATGTGGCGATGGTGGGGCGACTGGCAGAGAAGTTTTACGGGGAACCTTCCAAACAACTGCAACTGGTGGGCATCACCGGGACCAAGGGCAAGACCACGGTGGCGTACCTGATTCAGCAACTGCTGGGTGAACTGGCAGGCAAGTGCGGGATGATCGGCACGATTTGCATTGACGATGGCAAAAAAAGATTCAGGCGGAACTGACCACTCCGGGGGCAGCGGATTTTTCAAGGTATCTGGCGGCGATGGTGGACCATGGTTGCAAGTTTGCCGTGGCGGAATATTCCAGCCATGCACTGCATCAGGGGCGGGTAGCTGCCCTGGCATCGAAGGTGGGTGTGTTCACCAACCTGACGGGGGATCATCTGGACTATCACCGGACCATGGATGCTTACGCTGACGCCAAGGCAGTGTTGTTTGCGACGCTGGCGGAAGATGGTCTGGCGGTGGTGAATGTGGATGATCCGTATGCAGGGCGGATGTTGCGCGCTTGCAGGGCCAGAGGGGTGGGGTGTACGGGAAGAACCCACGCCGATGCGGCGTGGGCTTCGACACAGAATGACCTATCGATAACAACAAATGCCGACGCGGCGGGGGCTTTGACACAGAATGACATTTCAACAACAACAGGAAATGCCGACTCGTCGTGGGCTTCGCATATAAAACCCCCTCTCCCACCGGGAGAGTCGGAGTACTCGCTTTGCTCGTATCAGGGTGAGGGCGTTGCCGGTGGTTCATCAACATATATAAATCAAGCCCCATTGTTACATCGGCCCTCACCCGGCCTTGTCCCCGCTGGGGACACGTCCACCCTCTCCCATGGGGAGAGGGATGTTTGGAATCTCCCATATCAACACCACATAACTCAGCACAGGCTACAAAGATTCAGGATTGGGCCGAGGTTCAGGTTTTATCGATGACCCGGCCGGGGAGTCGGTTGCAGCTCGAAAGGGCCTTGGGGGGAATTGACCTGTCAGGTGCCGTTGGTGGGGGCGCACAACGGGATGAACGTTTTGCAATCCGCGGTGGTGGTGCATGCGTTATGCAAACCTTCATGTGCGCAATTGCAACGGGCACTGGAACAATGCGTTGCTCCGCCAGGCCGGTTGGAAGTGGTTGCTGTGAAAGACCAGCCGGATCAACCCACCGTGCTGGTGGATTATGCCCACACCTTTGACCCGTTGGAGAAAACCTTGCAGGCCTTGCGGCCGATGTTGCCCGCCGGTGGCCGGCTGATCTGCATGTTCGGCTGCGGGGGCGACCGTGACCGCACCAAGCGACCCAAGATGGCGGCTGTGGCTTGCCGGGAGGCCGACCTTGTCATCATCACCAGCGACAACCCGCGCAGCGAAAACCCTCAAAGCATCATCGATGAAATCTTGCAGGGGGTGCCCGATGACACCATCATCGCCCGACTGCAAGGCCAGCCTGACCCGGCAAAACCGCTCGTCCCTGACCCTAATACCAAAGTGCTGGTGTTGATGGACCGGGCTTCAGGCCATCGGCTGGGCGATTGCAATTGCTCAGCCTCATGATGTGGTGCTGCTGGCTGGGAAAGGTCACGAAACGTATCAGATTGTGGGCACCACCAAGTACCCCTTTGATGACCGGGAACATGCTCGTGTTGCTTTGCAGCACAAACGTAATCCCGTTCCGCAATGAGCCAGGGATAACACCAAAGGTTTGGATGACCGTGAACACCAACGCAAGCAGAACCGACCTCCCGAAAAGCGCGTAAGCAACGCAGATGATAAACAGCCTGATCAACCCGCCTTGCCCCTGCCCTGCCGGACCTTCCGGGAGCCGGTTCGACTTTTGGACACCGGCCGGGGTGATGAAGGTATTGGGCGGTCAATGGCTGATGCCGCCCTCGGCTGACCGTGCTTACGCCACACTCACCGGTGTGTCCACCGATAGCCGTAATGTGGCTTCGGGGCAGATTTTCATTGCCCTCAAGGGTGAAAAGTTTGATGGCCATGATTTTGTCGCCCC